>JASFKE010000264.1:0-6084 GCA_050118795.1 Desulfobacteraceae bacterium
TCACTGATCGATTTTCGAAGCGCACTGAAGCTCAGATGTTTTTTGATGTGCACGATAGCCCCTACATGTGGCGTGTTTAGTAAAATATATAACAATATATAGGGGTTATGTCTAGATTTATTATTTCTAATAATTTCAGTGAGTTGTGCATTTTCGCGGGTGCTACCTTCGCGAAAAATAAATTTAAAATAGTCTGTGAGCGCTCCCCGGCTGCGGTGAAGCACGTTCAGTCGGAACTGCTGTGCCGCGGTCAAAGGGTCGGTAGCGGTCGCACACCGACAGATTGATTACCCGTATGCTCGGCGCAGCGGGTGGTTCGCCGCCTTCACGTTCATATAGCCGCCGCACGGCCCGGTGCACCAGGTCCACAGGCAAGACACCATCTGGTATGGCCTCGACAAATTGCCCGCCGAAACCGCGACGGGGTTGCATGATGGGCCTGACGTACAGCGGTCTTGTCAACGGCGCGCCGCCCTCGTTCAAATCGCCATGGCAGATAAGGGAGGCCATGGCCGTGCCGTGAACCCGTTCATTTGCCTGGTAGGCGCTTTCGTAGTCATCCGGATCATCGATGGTCATCCGGCCGTCGAGCAGGCAATGCCCTGACAACGGCAAGCCGTCGAACAAGGCAACAAGGGGATCATCCTGGGAAAGCTGTGTGGGCGCTTCTGCTTGTGCAGCATTTGTCTCGGATAATTCATCCGGCACACGAAGGGCGCACTGCCCGACAGGGCGAAGGTGCATGATGTCTTCGCACTGCAGCAGACGGAAATTGCGCAATCTTTCCATTTCGGTGAGAAGTGCGGAGAGCTCTGCAATGGGAATTTTCCCGAGCACGCCATGGTAGGCAATTTGGGGAATAACGCACTGTCGCACAATTTCCCCGCCAAGCGCGTCAACCACATCAGAAAGATACCGTTGCGCTTGTTGCTGGCGGTCGGCATTGCTTCGATACCAAAGCTCCGCTTCAAAGGGGACGACCTGCTGCCCATGTTCGATCCTCTCTTTCCAGTCCTCGACAATGCCGGTGTCGCGAATCCGATCCCCGGCATCCCACGGGCGGATCGTGTGGAGATGGGTAAAGGCATGTTTCAGCGGCGCAAGTCCGCGGGGAAAACGGATGGTGTCGTCCCGCTTCCAATTGGTGAAGAGATTTTGCAGCTCCTGAAGGGCGCGCTGATCCGTCATGATCAGAAAGAGCCGGCCTTTGAGATGTTTCTCCTGGTCTTTGGCGTCTTCAAAGCCGTGCTCGGGAGCGATGTCTTCGCGTTCGAACTCTCCCAGCCATTCCAGGCCTTCGACCTTTTTTACGGCATTGACAAAGTTTTGTAAGGGGCCGATAGTTTCGATCACCAAAGCCTGTTCCGGTTGGAGGCCGAAGGCGTTTCCTTGAAGAGCGATTCGCTGTCGGTCCATGGCCTGTTGCAGGCGCTGAAATTGCGGCGTCAGTCTTCCGGCTTGGCGTTGTGCCTCCGGCACACGGAACTTGCTTCCCCCGCCACCCCGTTTGGCGCGTTCGGCAAGGGATGGGGCGGGAAAGATGAGAAGCGGATGCTCAGCCATCTTTATTCATCCCCTCTGTGAAGGTCTGGAATCTTCAACCTGAACCGTTTCTTCCATTGCGCGAGGCACTTTTCCACTATTTTCACGGCATCCGCATCCGGTTGATTCAGTGCGATTCTGCGCATGACATCCGTGCCGAACGCCTCGATCTCGGCAAAGCTTAAGCCCTTCAGGTTCTGGGCCAAACGTTGGGGCGGGAGGCTGAACGATTGCTTGGTATGCATCTCGAAACGAAGGATCAGATCTTCCACACGTCGTTTTGGCGTCACCTCTGCCACGAGTGGGCCGGAAAGCGAGCGTGTGGATGGGGGTGCGAGCGCCTTGGGTTGTCCATTGCTGTCCTGTTGAAGCTGGGCAATGAGCCGGTCGGCCAGGATTCTATGATTCTTGGCTCTTTCGTCTGCGGCCAGGGCCTCTACCGTTTTTTTAAATTGAGCCTTGTCGCCGCGCGCGCCCGCTTTCACCAGGTTTAGAATGAGATCCGCTCGTGCCATAATTATCCTCTTATCCCATTACCGATAATCTCATCGAGCAAGCCCTCGGCTTCATGTTGCTAAGCTTCAAGATCGTCTTTTATCTCCTCAAGTGATCGCATTGGAGTGGGCTTGTAAAAATGCCGTGTGAATGAAATTTCATAGCCGAGTTTCGTCGCGGATGCGTCGACCCAGGCATCCGGGACATACGGCAAGACTTCCCGGCCAAAAAAGGCCTCAATACCACCTTCTTCCAGCAGCGGAATCTGCTCGCTGTCGCGTAGTTCGCTATCCGGCTCGTACGCCACAACTGCCGGCTTGCCGTCGATATCCGCTTCGTACAGGCCATTGATCGGATCTGACGCGATCTTGCCGGCCTTGTGTGTTTTTTTTATGACCGGCGGGGCGTCCTCTACGCGCCAACTCACGGCCTGGAGAATGATCTTCTGTTCGGCGGCGGTGAGCTTTATGGCCAGCTTCTTCAAAGCGTCGCCGACGATCTTTCGAAAGACGTTGTGGTCGGCAAACAGGTCCTCGCCGATTTCCTCCCGCAGGGCGCGGGCGGCATCGTAGAGCTTCTTGTCGCGTTTCCATGTGTCGGCCCTGAGCAGCTTCTTGCGCTTCTTCTCTGGAATAGTGGTCCGTTTGGGACCCCCATTATCTTCGTCGCCCTCGGTTTCGCCGTCACCATTGCCCGACCAGTCCCGGAGCATCTGCTCGACCTGCTTGCGAACCTTGGAAAAAGTTTCAAATATCGCATCCCCGATGTCTTCGTGCAATGCACGGCGAATCTCCTCATCACCGGAAGCGTAGCGAAGACCTTGAATTGCCTTGCGGCTCAGCCGGCTGTGTAAACGAAGCGGACGTTCCACCCGTATTTTCCAGTACCCAAAGGCCTGGTTGGGAAAAATCTTCGATTGCTCGGTTTCATTGAAGGCAAGAAACATCTCGCAGATGCGCCTGATCTGCTCGTCGGACAGCTCGCAGTTTTTCGCCCCCATGTTCTTGCGCAAGGGTTGATAAATTCCAGTGGCGTCAATGAGCTGTATCTTGTCTTTCCGTTCTTCCGGCTTGGCATTGGTCAGCACCCAAATGTAGGTGGCGATACCGGTGTTGTAAAACATGTTCAGCGGCAGCGCGATGATGGCCTCCAGCCAGTCGTTTTCGATGATCCATCGGCGGATGTTGGATTCGCCCGAGCCGGCGTCGCCGGTAAACAGGGACGAGCCGTTATGGACCTCGGCGATGCGGCTGCCCAGGGGGCTTTTGGCGGACGGCGCGACCATCTTGGCCAGCTTGTTCACCAGGAACAGTAGCTGGCCGTCGCTGGAGCGGGTGATGAGCGGCAATTCGTCGCCGTCGTGCTGGATCACGAAACGGTGATCGGACATATCCTTCTTGCCGCCCATGCGGTCGAGTTCGGTTTTCCAGCTTTTGCCATAGGGCGGGTTGGAGAGCATGAAGTCGAACTCGCCGGCCGGGAAGGCGTCGCGGGAGAGCGTGGAACCGAATTTGATATTGTCTGTCCCTTGGCCCTCTCCTTTGAGCAGCAGGTCGGCTTTGCTGATGGCGTATGTCTCGGGATTGACTTCCTGTCCGAACAGATGAATGGAGACGTTTTTGCCTCGCTGGCCGGCCAGCTCCAGCAGGGTCTCCTCGGCCACGGTGAGCATGCCGCCGGTGCCGCAGGCGCCGTCGTAGACCCGGTAGGTGGTGGATTTAATCTCGCCGGCAATGGGCCAGAAGATCAGGTTGGCCATCAGGCGGACCACGTCGCGGGGTGTGAAATGCTCGCCGGCCTCCTCGTTGTTTTCCTCATTGAATCGCCGGATCAATTCCTCAAAAATCGTGCCCATGGCATGGTTGTCCAGACCGGGCAAACGGACGTTGCCGTCGGCGTCGCGAATCGGGTGAGGGCTGAGGTTGATGTCCGGATTGAGGAACTTTTCGATGAGGGGCCCCAGAGCGTCAGCCTCCACCAAGGTGGGAATCTGGTTGCGGAACTTGAATTTTTCCAGAATCTCCTGAACATTGGGCGAAAAGCCGTTGAGAAAGGCTTCGAAATCGGCCTTGAGCTGTTGCTGCTTGGCGCGGGCCTGGAGGTCGCGAAGGGTGGAAAGGCGAGTCATTATAGAAGGCGTGATTGGCGTCCGGACCGGCGGCCTGGCAGAGCGCGGCCTCCTTGTTGGCCACACCGGCTTTATCGAGCTGCTCGCTCATCTTTAACACATCCTGCTTGGTGGGCTCCAGCACGGCGTCGAGCCGGCGGATGACCGTCATGGGCAGGATCACGTCGCGGTACTTGCCGCGGACATAGACATCTCGCAGCACGTCGTCCGCGATGCCCCAGATAAAGTTTGCAATCCAGTTAAGGTCTCCGTTTGGCATGCATGTCTCCGTTGTGTTCGGAATTCCTGTGTCTTAGCCGCTTTTTAAGTAAGATGCTCACTGAAAAATCTTGTATCGCACATATACGGGTTCATTTTCCGCCGCCGGTCAGCATCAATTTTCCCTGTCGGGTCATCTTGGCGCAAAAATGTTCCAACTGCGCCCGGGCCAGCTTGGACGGTTTGACATGGCTGTTCTCCCACCGGTTGACGGTGGCGAAACTCACCCCCAGTTCACGAGCCAGATCCTCCTGACTCAGCGACAATTGCCTGCGAACTTCCTTGACCAAAGCGGGAAGGTCCTGGCGTTCCATCTGCATTATTTTTCCTTTGCAGTTTCTGATACTGACATCGTTGGATAAGCTCCTGTCTGTTATAACATGTGTGATATACGCCGCAACCCAAAACAGCGTATCCATTCCTCTCTTTCTTGATGGCATTTTCAGTCATTGGACGCAATCATTTTGACAAATAGAGGTTTAAATAGCAATTTAATTGATATTATTCCGCTTGATTGTTAAATTGCATAAAAAGATCTGAGTTCAATATATTTGACTTTTTTGATAGATAGGACTAATTATATTGATGCGATATCGGACAAACGTCAAATTGGATCCATCGATGAAAATGGATGAATTCCTGCAACAGCATGCGGTGTTTACCGTGGAAGAGCTGGAACGCTTCCTGGCCGCAAGGGGATCGGGCAATCCGAACACCCGCAGGTCGCTGTTGACCTACTATCGTAAAAAGGGGCGCATCATACCGATCCGGCGGAGCTTGTATGCCACGGTGCCGGCGGGAGGCGATCCGGAATCGAGCCCGGTGGACCCCTATCTTGTCGCAGCCAAGCTGACCCCGGACGCGGTGCTCGCCTACCACTGTGCCCTGGCGTTTCACGGCAAGGCGTACTCGGTCCACACAAGGCTGCACTATGTCTCGGCAAGCAAATCCATGCCGTTGACGTTTCAGGGCCATGAATTCCTACGTGCTCCCGTGCCGCCGGCCTTGCTGGCCAAGGGTGAGGCGCTGTTTGGCGTGATCCGGCGCAACCGGTCCGGTGTGGACCTGAGGGTCACCAGCCTTGAGAGAACCCTGGTGGATGTATTGGACCGGCCGGATCTGACCGGCAGTTGGGAGGAGATATGGCGCTCCCTGGAATCGGTTGAATTTTTCGACCTGGACCAGGTCATCACCTATGTCCTTCTACTGGAAAATGCTACCACGGCCGCCAAGGTGGGTTTTTTTTTGGCGCAGCACAAAGAGGTATTGATGGTTGAGGATGCCCACCTGGAACCGTTGAGAAGGCTGCGCCCGCGCCACCCCCACTATTTTGTGCGCGGCAAACGCAATGATTGCCGGTGGGTCGGGGAGTGGAACCTGATGATCCCGGAGGAGATATTGAACAGATCCTGGGAGGAGGTGCTGTGATTTTCTCACCGTCGGAAGTATTGCCCATCGCCGCATCCACGGGATTCAGGGCGGAGATGATCGAAAAGGTGCTCCACCTGCTCAATCTTCTGGACCGGTTGAACCGTCACCCGACGCTGAAAGGCAAATGGGTGTTGAAGGGCGGTACGGCGTTGAACCTGTTCGTTTTCGATCTTCCCCGTTTATCGGTGGACATCGACATCAACTATGTCGGGGCGCTGGAGCGGGAGGCC
>JASFKE010000265.1:0-6078 GCA_050118795.1 Desulfobacteraceae bacterium
CGAGGCTTTTGAGGGTGCCACCAAAGGCGCCGATGGCGGTTCGGCAGGCACTTGCAATCACAACGTCTTTCATTTTGGACTCCTTTTGGGGTGTTAAATGGGAATCAATCTTGGCATGCAGATAACGAGCAGGATTCATGCCAAATATTTTTCATATTATTACTGATGGTTATATAGTTCTAAAAAATAACTGCACCATGGGAAAGAAGGTGCTGGACTATATTCCAGAAAATGTTTATCCTGGAAAATAGAACAGTTAGTCAAAGGAGCCGCTATGACCATCGATGAAAGCGAATTCTTCCGCGAAGCCACCCTTAAAATTTGCGGCAGCCTGGACATCGAGAGCGCCATGCAGCAATGCCTGGTATACCTGTCACGCTTTCTCCCGGCATCCCGGCTCTGTTTTCATGTCTACGATCGTGAGTTGGGTATTGTGGAGACCATCGCCATGGCCACCGTCCACAGCAGCCGGGCCATGGCTTTGCGCACCCCTCTGTCGAGCAGGGGGAGGCGACAGGTTGAAGAGCAACGGTCGTTGCGGATAAAAATTGTAGAGCGGCTGGGTGCTGACGCCGTTGCCGGTCCTGTGGCCAGGCAGTTGGGGACCGAAGAGCTCTCGGGGCTGCTGTTGGACCTTGCACTGGAAGGCAAGTTTGTGGGCACTGTATCTGTCTTCAGTGAATCCGATATTAAGTTCAATGCCCATCACGTCCGCCTGCTCTCCCTGCTCAATGAACCTTTCGCCATTGCCCTTGCAAACAGCATGCGTTATCGACAGCTCCAAGCCCTTCGGGATATGTTGGCCGATGACAATCGCTATCTTCAGGAGGAGTTGCGCAGCATTGCGGGCAAGGAGGTGGTGGGAGCGGAATTTGGGCTCAAAAAGGTGATGAAAATGGTGCGTCAAGTGGCACCGCTCAACAGCCCGGTTCTGTTGATGGGTGAAACCGGCGTTGGAAAAGAGGTCATCGCCAACGCCATCCACAATCTGTCCGCACGCTCCGGCGGACCGTTCATTGGTGTAAACTGCGGCGCTATTCCTGCCACCCTCCTGGACAGCGAGCTGTTCGGCCATGAAAAAGGGGCCTTTACAGGCGCAGTGTCCACGAAACGGGGCCGTATTGAACGGGCCCAGGACGGGACCCTGTTCCTGGATGAGATCGGCGAGCTCTCCGCAGGCGCCCAGGTCCGCCTGCTGCGGGTTCTGCAGGAGAAGGAGATCGACAGGGTCGGGGGAAGCGCTACCATCAAGGTGGATATCAGGATCATCGCAGCCACCCACAGGGAGCTGGAAACCATGGTGGAGAAAGCCACTTTCAGGCCGGACCTCTTTTTCCGGCTCAGGGTATTTCCCATTGTCATTCCGCCCTTAAGACAGAGGAGGGACGATATTCCCGCCCTGGTGGATTATTTTATCCAGAAGAAATCCAAGGAGATGAAACGTCCCATGATGCCCTCCCCCGCCCCGGGCACCCTTGACCGGCTCATGGCCTATCACTGGCCCGGTAATATCCGGGAGCTGGAAAATGCCGTGGAGCGCTCCCTGATCCTTGACCAGGGAGACTTTCTCTATTTCAAGGAGATCCAAACCAGGCCCGATCCGGACAGTGTTTCACAGCAGATGCCCCCAAACCAATCCCTTCGGCTGGATGACCTCATGTCAACCCACATTCAACGGGTCTTGACATTGTGCAACGGCCGGGTTGAAGGTCCCAAAGGGGCAGCGCAAATGTTGGACATCCACCCTTCCACACTAAGGAAACGGATGAAAAAGCTTCGGATACCCTTTGGCAGAAACGCGAAACCCTAACCATAACACAGATTACACATTGACGCTGGCTTTGAAAAGTCTGGCGTTGCCCTGGATCGAGTACCCGGTAACACAGGCCGGAACAAATACCGATCTTCCTTGCTCAATGATGATTTCATCTTTTGAGGTAAGCTTCTTGATCACGGCCGAACCCTCAACGCACAGCACAATCTCAGCCCCTTTCCTTCTATTGCCGCTTTGGCAGGGGGCACTATCGGTGGTTGACAATTCACAGAGAGCGAACTCTTCAGCCGGGCTGTGGAAAGATTTCTCGGCTCCCCCCTCAACACGGTACGCCAGTTTGTCAGGCCTTTGTGGGTTAAAATCCAATATCGCCATAAGTTCGTCAACATCCACATATTTTGGTGTCAGCCCGCCCCTGAGGACATTATCGGAGTTGGCCATCAACTCTATCCCCAGACCGTCCAGGTATACATGCAGTTGTTTTGATGGCAGAAAAATGGCCTCACCCGGATCGAGTTGAATCAGGTTCAAAAGCAATGGTGAGAGCACTCCAACATCGCCGGGATATCTGTCATTTAATCTGACAATCCAATCATATGCAATATTATTTTCTTTTAATTTCAAAGCATTTTCAACCAACAGTGCAACCATTTCTTTACGTTCCTTGTCCTTCATATGCATCAGTTGCTGAAATAGAAGCCGAAGCCCCTTTGGATTGAACGATCGGGACAATGTTGTCAGAACATGGTTGTATGGCAGCGGCCAAACCGGCCCGAGCAGGGCTATCATCTCCGGCAGGGTTCGAAATCCACATGCGCCCCAGAATGGGGTAAGCGCGCAGATACATTCCGGTTTATGGTGTTGATCCTTGTAGTTTCGATTGGGTGCATCCAGGTCAATATTTTCGAGGTTTTCGCGCCGAAACCCCTCAATCGCCTGTTTTTTATCCGGATGGGCCTGGATCGACAGCGGCTGTCCGATGGCCAGCACTTTAAATAGATATGGCAACGTGCTGTCAAATCGATGGGCCACTTTGGCGCCTAACATCTCAACGGGATATTGGCTGATAAGTTGATCCAGCGGTTGCCATCGCTCTTCGCACCAGACTTTTGATGGCGCCTTGGGATGGGCCCCCATCCAGATTTCAGCTTGTGGTTGGGCCGATGGGGATTTTTGGCCCATCAACTCGGCTATTGCCGTTCGGGAGCCCCAGGCATAGGTCTGGATGGGGTTGTCCATCTGAAATATGTGATCGGCAATGGCCATCTCTTCAACTTTTGGTAAGAATTGATTGGTTTACGGCTCTATTACTTACATGGTATAAAGGTTCGGGTCTACTCCTAAATGATGAATATACCCATTTTTGGATAGACCGATCCACAATAACGGTGTGTTGCCGGGCGGATCTGTGATGAAAACAGGTAAATTATCCCATTAGATATCGGTGATGGTGTGTCTTTACAGGTAAGTGAAATCTTTTACAGCATCCAGGGGGAGTCGCTGTGGACCGGACTTCCCTGCATTTTCGTTAGATTGTCAGGCTGCAATTTAAGGTGCCGCTATTGCGACACCCAATATGCGTACGAACCTGGCCAGAGCATGACATTAAACCAGGTTATCGATAGTGTGGAGCAGTTCCGGTGCCCCCGTTTGACCCTCACCGGTGGTGAGCCCTTGCTTCAGAAAGAGGCGCAGAACCTGGTTTCACTTTTAATCGACAGCGGTTACGCCGTCAGTGTTGAAACCAATGGCAGTATCCCCATAACGGGGTTGGACCCGCGCTGCATCAAGGTGGTGGATCTAAAATGCCCCTCATCCGGAATGCAGGGCCACAATTGCATGGAGAACATCCCTGTGTTGGGGCCCAAAGACCAAATCAAATTTGTCATTGCCAATGAATCAGACTTTGAATTTGCCTTGTCCATGTCAAAACAATGCGCTGCCTATATCGACCCGGAACGTATCTTGTTTTCGCCTGTCTACGGGGTATTGCCTGCAGAGCAGCTCGCTTCGTGGATGCTGGAATCAAAGGCAGGGGCATGTATGCAAATTCAGCTTCACAAATTTCTATGGCCGGATCGGGACAGAGGTGTTTAATGCGTAAAAACGCAATTATTTTATCCAGCGGCGGACTTGATTCCACAACCGTCATGGCAATCGCAAAGGACCAAGGGTATGATATCTTTAGCTTGAGTTTCGATTATGGGCAACGGCACAGATTCGAACTCGAAGCCGCACGTCGGGTGGCCGAGCTTTTCCGTGTCAAAAAACACCTCGTCATCACCATGGAGATGCGGGCAATCGGCGGGTCCGCTTTGACCTCCGACATCGAGGTTCCCAAAGGAGCACCCCCCGAAGGGGCGGATCGTATTCCGGTCACTTATGTGCCCGCACGCAACACCGTCTTTTTGTCATACGCCTTGGCCTGGGCGGAGGTGATCAAAGCCGCAGATATTTTCATAGGGGTTAATGCCGTGGATTACAGCGGCTACCCGGACTGTCGTCCGGAATTTATCGAAGCGTTTCAAACCATGGCCAATCTGGCCACCAAGGCGGGTGTGGAAAATAAGATCCGCATGCGCATCCACACCCCCCTGATTGAGATGACCAAAGCACAAATAATCCGGACCGGAGTGGGCTTGGGTGTGGATTATGCCATGACCCACAGCTGCTACGATCCGTCAAGCAGCGGCCATGCATGCGGTCAATGCGACAGCTGCATCTTGAGGAAAAAAGGCTTTAGACAGGCCCGGGTAGAAGATCCCACAACTTATGTACAGCAACATGACCAATGAAGATCGCATTTTTACACTACCACCTAAAAAGAGGCGGTGTGACCACCGTAATCGGGCACCAGGTCAAAGCGTTGGTATCCATGGGGTGGCAAGTGATGGTGCTATCGGGGGCGCCGGCCGAAGAGCCTCTGCCCGCCCCGGTGGTGACCGTTCCCGAAATAGGCTACGACAATACTTTACATAATTCATCATACTCACCTGATAAAATAGCTAAAAAAATAATTGGCGCCATTAAAAATCACTGGCCCCACGGTGCGGACGTGATTCATGTCCATAATCCCACATTGGCAAAAAACAGATACCTGCAAGCCGTTCTCAGGCGACTGCAGGGATCGGATATGAGACTTTTGTGCCAGATTCACGACTTTGCCGAAGATGGCCGGCCAGCCGTTTTTCAGCAGGCGCCCTATTTGGAAAACTGCCATTATGCAGCGATCAATCCGCGGGATCACCAACTGCTCATTCAATCGGGATTAAAAAGCAACGGCTGCCACCTGCTTGCCAATACCATCCACTCCACGACACCGGATCTAGGCCATCCAGGTAAAAGTGAGCTGGTCATCTATCCCGTTAGGGCCATTCGACGAAAAAATATCGGCGAGGCACTTTTGATCTCCCTTTTTTTTCATCATGGACAATCGCTGGCCATCTCACTGCCGCCCAACAGCCCGGCAGATTATGCCAGTTACGATCAATGGCGCTCTTTCGCACGACGGTACGATCTTCCCGTCCAGTTCGAAATTGGCGTGGATCTGGACTATTCAAAGGTATTGGCTCAGTGCCGATATGTGCTGAACACCAGTATTACGGAAGGCTTCGGTTTTGTATATTTGGAGCCATGGGTTCACGGAAAGGCGTTGTGGGGGCGACTGCTTCCCGACATCTGCCAAGGCTTTGTGGATCATGGTATAGCGTTGAAACATCTCTATACCCAATTGAGAGTTCCCCTGCAGTGGATCGATCCTCATCTGTTTGAAGTCAGATGGAAAAACACATTGACTGAGGCGTCCGGGATATTGTGTTGTCCCCTGTCGCATCAGGAGGTGGACAGCGCATGGCACAGTGTCAGCGGTAACGATAACATCGATTTTGGTCTGCTCGATGAGAGCGCTCAGCAAAAAGTCATCCTAAAAGTGATAACCGATCGCCAAGCCGCCGACCGACTCAGGGATCTCAATCCCTTTCTGACTCGGCCGGGACCACCTGAAAATTTCGAAGCGGTGATCAGCCGTAATGCACAAGTCATCGCCCAATCCTATCACCCGGATCGATATGCCCGACGGTTAAAAGAGCTCTACACGGCGGTGGTCGACACACAAGTTGAGCAAGCCATTAACAAGCCCAAGCTGGCATCGGCCTTTTTGAATCCCTCGGATTTCAGCTTGCTCAAGTGGGGGGCGTTGTGATGGACAAAACCTTGATATCGCCCCTCATATCACCCATGGCGCCTTTGCCGACCCATTTGCCCCCCAAAGGAAAACTTCGCAAAGCCCTGGACTGCCTTTTGTG
>JASFKE010000266.1:0-6026 GCA_050118795.1 Desulfobacteraceae bacterium
CCAATTTTCAAAAATGTAATATGCGAAGGTATGCTCTACGGAAGTGTTAATAAAAGGCCCAACTACAAGTTCAAAAATAAAACTGTTCAAACATTTAAACTTAGGCTCTCAGTGAAGGCGTTTTTGGGATCAATAGGCACTGGTAAAATTGTACGAAGCCATACTTTCTCGCATAAACATGGTTGAAATAATAATGCTTTTATGAATGCGATTGCAATCCCCACAAGTGGCTATTTTTCAAGTTGTTGTTTGTACTGATATGCCTTCTCGATTCTTTTTTTCAATTGATTAAAATCAACAGGTTTTTCCAGGTAGTCAAATGCACCGGCCTCCCGGGCATTTTTTTCTATCTCCGGGTTCCCTTTCGCCGTGAGCATGATCACCTGAACATGAGGATATTTATTTTTAACTTGTTTTAGAACCGTCAATCCATCGATGCCCGCCAACATAAAATCCAGAATCATGACATCGGGCAGTTTTTTCCCCAACTTTTCCAGGGCTTCGCTGCCGTCCAGCGCAATCTCCGTTCCCAGTTCCTGCAGTTTAGCCCGCTCGGCAAGCAACTGCACGAATTCCTCTTCATCATCAACAAACAACACCTTGATGTTTTTCATCTCCATTTCACTCCTTTGCCGGTTTATTTGAAACATCCCATATAAATGACGCTTTTATTGTATCCCATAGAAAAAATACAGGACCGTCAGTTCCACTGTTAAAAAAATAACCGTCATGATAATTCCGGCCTTGGCATAATCAATGGAGCGATAGGCTCCGGGCCTCATGACGAGAGCATTTACCTGATGGGTCGGCAAAACGAATGTATTGGAGGCCGATAAGCCGACCACGAGCGCGGCCATACGGGGATCTGCGCCGGCAATCACCGCCATGTTCATGCAAAGCGGAACAAGCAACACTGCCGCTCCAACGTTGGAAATCACAAGGGTAAAAAAAGATGTCATGATACCGACGGCCGCAAGGAGGACGATAGGAGATGGGTCGCCAAGCAAACCCAACATATGATGGGCGATAAATGAGGCTGTGCCGGTTTTTTCAAAGGCGATTCCAAGAGGAATAAGGCCTGCCAAAAGAAAAACAGTCATCCAATCCACGGACTGATAGGCTTCATCTATGGAAAGCACACCGGTTATGATCATCCCCAACGCCCCCGACATCAATGCTACCGAAAGCTGAATTTTGAAGAAGATAATTTGTACCAGCGCTATGGCCAGCCACATAACAGCAAAAGCAGCTTTCTGGGGCCGCATGATTTCGCCCTCCAGCGGCGTTGTGAACGTCAGGGGTCGAGGCTGGGGCCTGTTGTGTAGAATATGAAACCGCTCCCACGGTCCTTGTAGTAGAAGTGTATCGCCCAATTGCATTCGAAGGCGGGTCAATCCTCCGGAATAGAGGCGGTCCTCTTTATAAAGCAACACCGGGTTGACACCGTAAAGTTCTTTGAATTTTATTTCGCTCATGGTTTTGCCGATCAGCTCGGAGCGCGGCGAGACAATGGTTTCGGCCATTCCCGCATTGGTTCGCGACAGACTCTCTGCAAACACATCGAGGCCGTCTTTGATCCTCCAGCCATATTCATCGGCAAGTTTTTGAATGTTCAAATCTTTTCCGACGACGGCAATATCATCGTTTGGAAATAATTCATCACTGCTGCGGGGTACAAAATTCTTTTCCTTGCGATTTGATGAATTTATGGCAACAATGGTCACCAGAAATTTGGGTCTGATGCCCAGCTCCTGCAATGTGCGGGGGCCGTCAAAATCCGCGGGGATATGCAGTTCATATGTACTTTCCAGCCATCGATACTCTTCCATTAACGAGGCCGTGACGCCCTTGTCCGCTTCGCCGCTGGCAGCCGGCAAAACAAATCTGCCGAGCAACACGAAATAGACAATGGCCGCCACAAGCAGGCAGATGCCAATCGGTGTCTGTGTAAACAACCCAAAAGGTTTTAGCTTTTCCCCTCCCAGTACCATTAAATCATTCAACAAAATAGTAGGGCTGGCGCCTACGAGCGTAATCGTGCCGCCTATGATTGCACAGAATCCCATCGGCATAAGGATCCTGGAAACCGGAATTCCCAGCCGTTTGCTGATCCGTTGCGTGGCGGGCAAAAAAAGTGCCGCCGCTCCAATATTCTGCATCATACTGGAAATCAGCCCCACTGTCGCGGATACCAGGGCAATGATTTTGTTTTCGCTCTTTCCGGCAATCTTTATAATTGGGACGGCCACCTGGTTCATCACGCCGGTTTTATCCAGGCCGGCGCCAATGATAATAACGGCAATAATTGAACAGACCGCATTACTGCTTAAACCAACAAAGGCTTCCTTGGCAGAGATGAGGCCGATCAGTGGAAGTAAAACCATCATCATAATCCCGACGACATCTACCCGCACCCACTCAGAAATGAAAAGCACGATCACAAAGGCCAGCACAACCATTGTCAAGACCATCTCCGCTGTCACTTTCCGACCTCCTCCTTTTTAGCTGACAAATAATTGTTTGTCGGTCCATCCGGTTATTATCTTCTGTTTTCCTTTCTGAACTTAAAGCATAAAAAAAGTGTAAACAAAATCAGCCCGATTCCAAGGTACAATTGTAAGCTCACAAAGATCTCCTTTCAGTGTATAATTATATATTTAAGATTACATGATCGAATAAACAGATATTTCACGCTTTGGCTTTTGACCATTGTCGGCAACAGAGGCATCTTCCGGATCCTCCTCCATTTCTGAAACAACAAATTCAAACTCGCCGATTTCCTTTTTAATCTCTCTAAGGACTTCGTATGAGTCAGCGAACTTAACGACATGCGTAAAAGGAATCTTTTTTTTCTCGGCCTTGTCTTGGAATGCCGTGATGTTCTTTTTGGATATCTCTTCGAAATCTTCGCAAATCCGATTTCGAGAGGAGCTGAATAATCTAAACGTATCACAGGACAGCGGCGCTGTGTTTAAGGCAATAATCTCATAAGAGAGCCTTTCGGCCATCTCGATGGCATAATCGATGATCTCTTCAGAAAACACACTTTCTTTGCCAACCACCAAGAGCCTCGAGGCGGTCTCGGTTTTTGTCTCGTCTGCAATCGATTTGCGGGCAGGCTCATTTTTTCCTTCTTTAGCATTTGAGCTCGCCTCTTTACGGGAATCCCTGTTTTTGGATTCCTTTTGTCTCTTATCTTTTTTTCTCCTAAAGAATCTGCCCACCTCTATATCCTCCTAAATCGACAATTTGCCGCACTGTAAATATCGTAAGTCGAGCGTATGCTGTTTTTTTATACAATTACGGGGTCAAGGGGGCCTCAGATCCATCGGTTAATAGTTTTCGGCACGATTTTATGAGGTCGCTGTAAAGGGCGCCGGCATCATACAGATGGTAGGTGTTATAGCGCGCAATGCCGTCTGCCATTGAAAAAAGAAGCATGGCGCTGTTTCTGGCCGGCACGTCACCGATGGAGCCGTCCTTTTTCCCGATCAGAATCCCCTGTTCGAATATATCCAGCAAGCAATCGTAAATAGAAACCAGATGTTCCCGGCATACGGGGTTTGTTTCCGCCATTTTGTAGGGAAAATGGCGGTGTAAAAGCAAAAATTGATCATGCATCTGTCCGGTCAGCTTGAGGTAAAGCGAAACGGCGCCCTCTACAAACTCTAGTCCATTGGTAAAATTTCCTGTTTTTTGAAACTGGTCAAACGATCCAAGAATAGCCGCTTTGATTCCCCCTAAAATATTGAGGAAAAGATCCTCTTTATTTTTAAAATGGTGGAATATGGTTCCCCCAGCCGCACCGGTCATTTTTGAAAGCTCGGCAATGGAGGCGCCGTCATACCCCTTTTCTGAAAAAAGTGCGGTGGCGGCCAAAAGGATGACTTTTTTTTTGGACATGTGTTACTCTCCAAACCCAACCGAATGATCGGTCGGTTTTATCCAATATTTGTTAGATTGTCAAGCCAGGCAGTAAGATTTTTTTTTCAGAGCCCTCACTTTTAATACGCTGCTAATGAATTCTGTGTATCGTCTCCCAAGTCGTGTTCTAAAGGCAGATATCAAAACCATCACCTTATAATTTCGTCAGGTGAAAAGTCAGCAATATCGGTGCACCATTGTGTCATTTATTATTGGGAGGGGGAAACGATATGAAATTAATGGAAGAATCAATTTCCGCCGGCAAAAGGTGTGATTTGTGCGAGCTGGTGATGAATCCCACGGTGAACATCTACAGTGATGATTGCCACCTGTGCAACACCTGTTTTCGAGAAATGGAGAATATGCCTGAAGTGGTTGCAAAAAGCGTCGAGCGTTTTCTAATTGGCAACGTTGTGTAATCAATTTGTAATTTTCCCAGCAAGCGGACAACCACAGTCCGGTTATGATCTAACCGAAATTTCGGCGTAGAACCCATTGGGTGCCAGTTCGGGGAACCGGTCAGCCTGGTGTTGCCAAAGAAAGTGTCGAATATCCGTGCACAGGTCGCAGTGGTTGATAAAGGCATCGTGTTGCGGGCGGTAGCCATACTCCCTGTGGGCCAACTCAAACAGCCCCTGAATACCGCTGGAGGTCAGACGGTCGAGCAATGGGTAAGCCCCGACCGGCAGCGGGCCGCCCAGATCCTCCATGGCGATGGCCAGACCGGCGCACAGTCCGGGAATGTATCGCCCCTGCAAGTCGATGTGAAAGTGCCCGGTATCGCTCAGGGCACGCGCACAGTTTAACGGGCTCCGATTTACTATATCTGTCACCGTATACCGTGGATAGATGGCGCCGAAAGTTTCCAATGCCCTGCCACCCAGATGGATCCAGTAACGATCCGGGATGCGTTGCAGATAGTCCGGACCAAAAACCGCTTCAAATTCATCCATGGCGTGGGTCTGGCATGTCTCCAGCCGGGTGAGATCTTTGACAAAGGCATTGGTCCAGGGAAAGATCGCCATCCCCACCCGCCGGCAGGCATCGATAACGCCGCTCACACGATCATAGGGGATGTGGGCGTTGTGAAAGGGGCTGATGGAGATCAGCAGTGTCCGGACTCCGGCACAGTGCAGGTCGCGCAACGTTGTTTCGGCTGCTTTTGGGTTTACATACCATGCCGAGTTTGTCTCCACATAGTCGATGGCCACCCCAGCATTTCTCGCCGCCAGGAGCACCTCTGTCAGCATGTCGGGCTTCAGCAGCGGTTCACCGCCGCCAATATGCACGGACCGGCATCCCAGCTCCAAAATGCGGGTGAAAATTTTTTGGGCCAAAGCTGCGTCGAGGTAGGCTTTGGTCCGCTGAGGGCTGCAATTGTAAAGACAGTGCCCACAGCGGGAGACGCAGTGATAGTTGACGATCACCCCGCCTGATGCCAAATCTTTAATGGTCAACTGGTGCATTTATATCTTTCCTGTACCCTAATGCAGCACTTTGATGCGATCGGCGCCCGTCAATCCACTGACGATTTCGATATTGATGCCGTCGGAGAGGCCGGTTTTGACTTCGCGTTTTTCAAAACCGCCGGTTGCTTTGGATACATACGCAAAGGTCTTCTCTTTGTCAAAGAGCAGGTTGCCTTCCGCCACAGCCAATACCTGAGATCTGCGATCCAGGATGATGTCGGCCGAGGCGCTGTAACCAGCGCGAATGAAATGGCCGGGTTTGGGTTTTACGCGTGCCTCCACGCCGAACTGGATCGTGCCTTCCACTGAATTTCCCTTGGGGGCGATCTCTTCGATGACGGCACAGAAGGTCTCATTTTCGATAGCGCCGATGGTGAGGGTGAGTTCCATGCCGGTCTTGATCTTACCGATTTCGGTTTCATCGATCTTGCCTTTGAAAACCATGTCGTTCATGTCCGCCACGGTGGCGACGGTGGTGCCGGAGTTCTGGGGATTACTTTCCGTCACCAGGCTGCCAGCTTTGACGGGGATCTCCAACACCATGCCTGCGATGGTGGATCGGATCAGGGTGTTGCTCTGCTCGGCTTTCTCCGATGTGCTCCCTTCGCGGATCAGTTGCAGGTTTCGCTGAGC
>JASFKE010000267.1:0-6010 GCA_050118795.1 Desulfobacteraceae bacterium
GAGTTGAAGCAAGGCCGCTATGCACGTCTCAGGGTTGTGGATACCGGGCACGGCATGTCGGCTGAAATCTTGGAGCGGATTTTTGATCCCTATTACACGACCAAACCACAGGGCGAAGGCACCGGAATGGGGCTCTCGGTGGTCCAGGGCATCGTCAGCAGCTTAAAAGGCGCCATCTCAATCGACAGTGCCGTGGGCAAGGGCTCGACATTCGACATTTATCTGCCGGTTCTGGAAAAAACGGGTTTGGTGCCCCACGATGATCAGGAAACCGTTGTCGGCGGCCGGGAACACATTCTTTTCGTGGACGATGAATCAGTTTTAACGCAAATGATGTCTCAGATGCTATCCAAGATGGGATATCATGTCACGCCGCACAACTGCCCCATTGAGGCTCTGGAGCAGTTTCGCCATGCCCCGGAACAGTTTGATCTGGTCATTTCCGATGTCACCATGCCTCAGATGGGCGGCCCTGAAATGGCCCGGGAAATGATGAAGATCCGCCCCGACCTGCCTGTTCTTTTATGCACCGGCTATAGAGCCGACATCACCAAAAAGATAGTTTCAAATATCGGCGTCCGCGATTTACTTCTCAAACCCTTGGCCCGGCAAGAGTTATCCACCACCATTCGCAGGGTGCTGGATCGTCGGGCGGCAGCTTGAGGCCGCAACATGTCAGGCTCCAAACTGAAACAATTGGCCGGTTGTGTTTTGGTATTTGCCGCAGCGGCCTGCTACTATCTCTCCACCGTAGTCATCCGCCAGGCCGAGAACCACGTCTGCATAGCACCGGCTTTTTTTGTCTTTGTTCGGTTTTTTCTGGGATTTGCCATCGTATGCGGGTCGTTGCTGGTCAAAAGACGCAGGTTGAAGCCAAAGCGTTATGACCTGCTCATCGGCAGGGCCGTTGCCAATGGCGTGGCCGTCTATTGCTTTTATACGGCCGTTGCCAAAACGACCCTGGCGCAAGCCAATATCCTCAATATGACCTATCCGATTTTCGTTGCGTTGTTCTCCTGGATATTTTTGAAAAAACAGAGAGATTTGATAACGACCATCGGCGCCGGGCTGGCTTTTGCAGGCATCTATTTGATCTTGGCCCAAGGCCCCATGCAATTTCGGTGGATGCATCTGTGGGGCTTGGCCTCGGGAATCAGCGCCTCTTGGGCCATGATTTTTCTCAATTTGAGCCGCCGGCACCATGATACGGAAACCATCCTCTTTTACCTGTTCGGTATCGGATCGATCCTTACATATGCGGTTTTTTCACACGCCATTTATTGGCCGGGTCCGACACAGCTCTATTACCTGGCCTTGAGCAGCGGTTTCGCCATTATGGGGCAGTACTGCATCACATTTGGCTATCGCTATGTCACAGCGGTGGAGGGCGGTATCATTGCGTCATCCCGGATTTTGCTGGCCGCCACCATGGGGCCTTTTATCGCTGCAGATCCGTTTTTGGACTACAAAGGCTGGCTGGGAGCAGGTTTGATTTTTCTGGTCAACGTCGCTTTGGCATGGCGTAAATCAAAATCAGTCCGCCACCCGGCACGCAACGACAACAAGAACTCACGGCTCTGCCCCCGGCAAAAAAGCCCCCCAAT
This sequence comes from Desulfobacteraceae bacterium, assembly GCA_050118795.1. Taxonomy (GTDB): domain Bacteria; phylum Desulfobacterota; class Desulfobacteria; order Desulfobacterales; family Desulfosarcinaceae; genus JARRKU01. The sequence goes on from JASFKE010000267.1 coordinate 1,605, forward strand.
CGATGTAATTTGTGGCTCGCCTGTATCTTTGCCGGTCCGCATCAAGTCTTCGCGGCGGGAAATGTTAACCAAAGCGCGTTATAGGAGAGTGCGATGAAATTAATTCGACAAGCCCACCGTCAGGATCGCGACAGGATCAATGCACTGCGCATAGAAGAGTTCCAACGTTCAGCGCAATTCACCTTGGTCAAACCCGAAGCGTTGAAATGGAACCATTGCGATGACACATCTGTGGTTTTGGCGGCTTGGGATGGGCCTTGTGCCGTGGCGACCATGCGGGCTGTTGTGATTTCCGATTTAGAGCAAGCCGAAAGTTGCGTCCAGTGCATCGTTCCGGCCTATACGGGTTTTCCCGCATTGGTATTCAACAGTGCCGCTACCCATTGGGACTATCGGGGTATTGGTCTGAATCAACTTCTCCGATATCATTTTTTAAAGATCGCCATGGATTACACGATCCAATCCCTGCTCAGTCCGATGTACGAAGGCGCCCCCCGAATCCGGTTTATGAAAGCTTTGGGGTATCAATTCACCACTCCGCCGCTGTCGTGGCAAAAAAAGCTGAATCCAAAGGCAACGCGCATCCTTGGGATTTTAAGCCGTGCAATGATGCCCCAGGCCGTTAAGATTATCGAGACCCAACGCCACGAAATAATCAACGCTTATCCATGGAAGGGTAGACCTGTCCGGTTTAAAAATCCGTTATTCATGAAGCCGGATTTGAGGAAGGTGATAAATCGCTAGCTTTTCCGGTTCATTGCCGCGGTATAGAGAGCAACGGCTATATAAGTCTTGCCTCCCAAATCCATCCCGATTGTGATATTGTCACTAATCGTGATGTATGGTTGGACCGGAAAAATACTGCATATCGATTTGACCCGCAGGCGTTGGGATATTGAAATACCCGGCCCGGATCTCTACGTTCATTATACCGGCGGAAAAGGGCTGGGAGGGTACTACTTGCGCGCCTGTGCCGGATTGGATTGGGATCATCCCGATATGGTGCTGTCGATCTTCACAGGCCCCCTGGTGGCGACCACAGCGCCGACTTCGGGCAGGGCGCACATGGTCTCCAAATCGCCCCTTACCGGGCTGGTGGGGGACGCTTCCGTTGGCGGCAAACTGGCTACGCGTCTGAAGCGGGCCGGTTGGGACGGCCTTGTGATCACCGGCAAAAGCGACGGTCCGGTGGGGCTGGAAATTCGGGACGACCACGTCACCATTAAAGAGGCCTCCCATTTATGGGGCATGACCTGCGATGCGGTTCATTTGTCACTGGAACCCGGAAAGGCCGGACTCGCCGTTATCGGCCCGGCTGCGGAGAACGGGGTGCGCTTTGCCTCGGTGACCACCGACCGGCACCACTGCGCCGGCCGCACGGGTCTGGGGTTGAGTTTTGCCGCTAAAAATCTGAAATACATCCTGGTAAACGGATCCGGCCGTGTGGCGGTATCACGCCCCGAGGAGCTCAAACAGGCCCGGGAAGAGATCCTGCGGCTGACGGCGGCATCTCCGGTGCTTATGGGGCAATATGGATTTACATGCCTGGGAACCGGGGCCGTATACGATCTGATGGACAACCGGTGCATGATGCCTACGGATAATTTCCGCCGAACCCGGTTCGAACATGCCGCCCAACTCAATGCGGCCGCCTACACCAAAGCCTTGGCGCCGAGAAAATACGGCTGCCTGGGCTGCCACATCCTATGCAAGAAGATCGGCAAGCGGCAAGGGCAATCCATCTCCATGCCCGAGTTTGAGACCATGTCCCATTTTACGGCCTTGATCGGCAGCATGGATTTAGATTTGGTGGTGGAGGCCAACCGGCGCTGCAACCGCTTGGGCATGGATACCATCTCAGCCGCAGCCACCCTGGCGTGCCGTAGAGAGATCCATGGTAAGGATTACACCGCCGACAAGGTCCTGTCCCTTCTTGACGATATGGCACTGGGCAGGGGTGAGGGCAAGTTGCTGGGGCAGGGGGCGGCACGCTATGCAAGCGCTTTGGGGAAACCCGAGTGCGCCATGGCGGTCAAAGGGCTGGAACTGCCGGCTTACGATCCCCGCGGTGCATACGGCATGGCACTCGGATATGCGGTCTCCACCCGGGGCGGTTGCCATTTACGGGCCTATCCCATCAGCCATGAGATTTTCAGAAAGCCGGTGGCCACCGATCGATTCACTTTCAGCGGCAAGGCCCGCATCATCAAAATCTGTGAAGACCTCAACGCCATGGTGGATTCGCTGACGGCATGCAAGTTTACTTTTTTTGCGGCCAGTTTGGAAGAGTATGCCAAGGCTTACACTGCGGTGACCGGCGTCGATGCCGGCGCCCAGGATCTCCTTCTATGGGGTGAGCGCATCTATTACAATGAACGGATCATTAACTTTGTCAATGGTTTCGATAGCCATCAGGACGATCTGCCCGCCAGGTTCTTTTGCGAATCCGGCTCCAGCGCAAACGCCATTGAGATTCCGCCTATAGATCGTGATGACTTTTTAAGCACCAGGGATCGTTACTATCGGGTTCGAGGATTGGATCGAGCCGGATGCCCGACCAAAGAGAAAGCGTTGTCATTGGGATTGCCATGGATCGACTCGTAAATAAATACGCAGCCAAGTTAATAGCAGCCGGATTGGCCGGTGGTGAAGATGATGATCTGCCCCTGTTGGCCGGTCTGGATGATGCGTTGGTATGGAACCGTAAAGGGGCCGAAACCGAAGTTTTGAACGGCATTTTCGACGGCTTGAATATCAACTCTTTGGTCTATTTGAAACCCATCGAGCCCTATCGCACCATCATCGCATATTTGGCGCGTCATACCGATGGGGTGATCGAACCCAAGGATTGCGAAACCCGCACGTTTTTACATGACTTGCCGGTGACTTGCGATTTTACGACCGCCGCCCTCACCACCATTTTGAAGAAGAAGAAAAGCGTGATCATCGCTCCATCCGGACAGCCCATAGCCATCGCCGCCCACGGTACGGTGAGCCCGGAGCAAGGCTTTGTTGTGGTCAGCTCCGTGTGCTTTGCCTGTTTTGTCAAGTTTTTCGTCGACTATCTGGACGCCCTGCGGCGTGGAGATGCCACCGCCGCGGACCACGATGTGTATGATCGGGTGGTCCCGCATTTGTCGAGTTTGCCAGCGGCAATGCCTGAATTGTTGTCCGCCCCTTTCATCGATGAAAAGATGGTTTTCAGAGCCATTGTCCAGGCCGGGCGCAGAACCGTTGCCCATCATTTGGTGGATTCTTATTTCGGCAACATATCCTATTGTTGGAACGACGTTTTGTACATCAGCCAAACCGGCAGTTCGCTGGATGAACTCGAAGGCTGCGTGGATCCCGTGCCGCTGGACGGTACCACCAGTGCCGGGTTGACCGCTTCCAGCGAGCTCAGCGCCCATCTGTCGGTGATCGAACGCAGCGGCAAAAGGGCGATTTTGCACGGCCACCCGAAATTTACGGTCATTGCTTCCATGGATTGTCCGCCGGAAGACAAGGTGCAGTGTGAACATAGGGATCAATGCCACATTTTGTGCCCCAAGGCACGATTCGTAGAAGATGTGCCCATCGTGCCCGGGGAGGTTGGAACCGGTCCCACAGGGCTGTGCCATACCCTGCCGCCGGCATTGGAGAGCCGTAATGCCGCCATTGTATACGGTCACGGTCTGTTTACCACCGGCCGGGATGATTTTAATGAGGCCTTCCGGTCCATGGTCGACGTCGAGAGCGCCTGTCGCCGGAACTATTTTGAAAAGGTGGCCGAATTGAGAAAATTCTAAATCTTATTAAAGCACCCGGCCGTAGTTGTCAAAATCCAATGCCAACGAGGACTTCTCCTCTTCATTTAGAAAATCCACTGACATTATTTCTATGGGATCCGGTTTCGAATGTGTCGGAACGATGGTGATACTGACCCACGTTGCAGGGTCTTGGCCGAACGTCACAATGCAAAGCTGTTCGCATTGGGCGGATCTATATTGTTTCGATTGAATCCATTTGAAGATGAACTGGGTAAATCCCCTGTGGTGTTTGCCATACCATTTTGCGGCAGTGTTGATGGCGGTCGGGAGACTGCAAACGATATAGAACGCTTTGTTTTTGATGATGGGGGTGCAGTATTGCTTGTTGTCGGACACGGTTTTCAGAAGATTTTTATGGGCGGTGGTGGCGATGATATCCAAGGTTTGGGCGTTGAAAAAAGTATTCACATACTCTTTATGCTTGGGGCTTAACCCGTATATTTGAATCAGGTGGTTCTGTACGCAAGACATAAGACCTTGCTTGCTGCCCGCACCCTCAAGATCCAGTACGACAGTGGCTTCCGCCTCCGGATCCTCTAACGCTGTCATGGAAAGCATGACGGTATCGCCGAAAGGTATTTGATTCGTGATGGTGAA
>JASFKE010000268.1:0-6005 GCA_050118795.1 Desulfobacteraceae bacterium
AGTTATGAATCTTAGGTGACAACAATGAAGGCGGAAAAACTTTTGATGATCGGATGCGGTATTTTAAAAAAAGAGGTCCGGTGGCTGATCGAGAAAAACCATTGGCCGGTTGACACGGCTTTTCTTGATTCGGCACTCCACATCGATTTCGATAAGCTCTTAAAAAAACTGACGTCGGCCCTGGCCAGGCATCGAGGACAAAAGGTCATCGTCTTTTACGGCACCTGTCATCCACTGATGGAAAAGACACTGGAAAAGGCGGCAACGTTCAGAACTCACGGCCAGAACTGCGTGGAGATACTCCTGGGGCATGAGCTTTTTACCGAAGAACTTTCCAAAGGCGCCTTTTTTTTGTTTGAGGATTGGGCACGGCGATGGGAACACATTACCACGAAAACCTTCGGCAACAAACTAACCGTCGCCCGGGAGATTTTCCAGGAAGACAGAAGATACATGCTCTGCCTCAGGACGCCGTGTTCCGGAGACTTTACGGCCGAAGCCGAGCAGGCAGGAGCGATGATGGGTCTGCCGGTTCGATGGATGGATCTCTCCCTCGATCATCTCGAATCGGTCCTTCAGGCGGCGATCACACGTAAAATGGGGCAAACGGCGTGAGCGACATGACAACCATATCCAAGGACGACCTGACCGGTTTGAGAGCGCGCGCCAGGAAACTGGCCATGGAAAAGTCGTATTTTCAGATGATCATCCGCATGATGAACACGATGGGCATTGCCCCGGGGCTCGAGAACACGATCCATAACATATTGAACAACATCGCCCAGGTGATCGGCGGCACCAATCACATCCTCTATTACATCATCGACAACGAACGCTTCTATGCGGATGTATTTGGCGAAAGGGTAAAAATCGGTAAAATAGAGGACCTCCTTGTACAGAAAGTGATTGAAACCCGGCAGCCCGTTGAGGAGAAGCAAAATTTCAGGGCAACGAAGACGATAACACCCGAATTTACCAAGGCCTACACGTGGATATACCCGCTGCTGGTGGGCTCCGAGCTCATCGGCGTGCTCAAGATGGAGAATCTGCATTTCGGCATGGGTGAGTTGTATCGGCAATTGCCGTCATTTTTTAACTATACCGCCCTTGTTCTGAAAAACGCCATTCAGGGGCACACCAGGCTCAAGCAGGCACATGACAAGCTTCAACGGGAAATCGTCGAACGTAAAAAAATCGAAGCGGCACTGATCGAAGCCAAGGAGCAGGCCGAAGCGGCCAACCAGGCCAAAAGCCGGTTTCTGGCCAGCATGAGCCACGAACTGCGCACGCCGCTGAACGCCATTCTGGGGTATTCGCAATTGATGCAGCGCGGCGTCTCGATGCTTCCCGAGCACCGCGAGCAGCTGGCCGTCATCAATCGCAGCGGTGAGCATCTTCTGGCACTGATCAATGAGGTCCTGGAAATATCGAAAATCGAGGCCGGCAAGTCCACCTTGGATATTGCCACGTTCAACTTCCGGGCTTTGCTTGGCGACCTGAAAGAGATGTTCCGCGTCAGGACGGATGCCAAGGGGTTGCAGTTTGGCGTCAGCGGCATCAATGACGTCCCGCGCTATTTGAAAACCGATGAAAACAAACTGCGCCGGGTGCTGATCAATGTTCTGGGCAATGCGGTCAAGTTCACCGAGCGCGGCGGCGTGACGCTGCGCGTGTCGGTTGAAGATGAAAAAGATGATTGTCGAACAACCAGGGGCGAGAGACGAAGGAGCGTTCGATTTGAAATCGAAGACACCGGTGTGGGCATTGCCGAAGAGGAACTGGACAACGTATTCGCCTATTTTGCCCAAACGCAGAGCGGCAGAAAGAGCAAAATCGGAACAGGTCTCGGCCTGGCCATCACCCGGGATTATGTCCGCATGCTGGGAGGCGATATCACCGTAACCAGCGCCCTGGAAAAAGGCAGCACCTTTCGCTTTGAAATCTGTGCGTTTGAAGGCAGCCAAAAGGAGATCAAAGAGCTGGCGAAGCCGCGGCAGCGTGTGATCTGCCTGGCGCCGGATCAGGATGTCCCCCGCATTTTGGTGGCTGAAGATATTATAGAGAGCCGTACCATGCTGGTGAACCTGCTCAGATCCGCCGGTTTTCAAGTGCGGGAAGCGGGCGACGGCGAGCGGGCAGTGGAGATTTTTCATGGGTGGCGGCCTGATTTTATCTGGATGGACATCCGTATGCCGGTGATGGACGGCTACAAGGCCACGGCAAAGATTCGTCAACTCCCCGGTGGTGATGCGGTAAAGATTGTCGCCATTACGGCCAGCGCCTTTAAGGAAGAGCACCGGAATATCTTTGCGTCCGGCTGTGACGACCTGGTGCTCAAACCCTTCCAATTCCATGAGATCTTCGAGACCATGGCAGAGCAGCTGGGCGTTCGCTATATCTATGATAAAGAGAGGCAGGCGCAGCAGATCCCACCGGCGATGCCGCTTACCGCCGAGATGGTGGCCGGACTGCCGTCCGATTTGAGACGCAAATTGCGGCAAGCCGCTCTCAATCTGGAGGTTGCCGCCACCGAGCGGGTCATCGCACAAATCAGAAGCAACAGCCCGCAGATCGCCGGGGGGCTGCAACTTCTGGTGGATCACATTCAATTCGGCCAAATTCTGAAACTGCTGGACAACAAAGAATTGACACGCCCTGTTAACCGCCAAGGAGAGGAAGATGGATAACTTCCGGGAAATTCTTGTTGTCGACGACACCCTTGAAAGCCTGCGTCTTCTTGTGGAGATACTGGTTTCCGAGGGATATCGGGTGCGTCAAACACAGGAGCCGGAACTGGCACTTGCATCTGCATTGTCCAACCCACCCGCTTTGATCCTGCTCGATATTAAGATGCCGGAGATGGACGGCTTTGAGGTCTGCCAAAGGCTCAAGCGCAATGAGAGCACCGCCCAGGTACCCATCATCTTCATCAGCGCCCTGCAAGATATCGATGACAGGGTTCGGTGCTTTCAAGTCGGAGGGGTGGATTTCATTGCCAAACCGATCCAGCGTGAAGAGGTGCTGGCCCGCGTTCGCGTGCAGTTTGAATTGATTGCATCCAGAACCGAGCTGGAACAGCGGGTCAGGGAACGGACGGCCCAACTGACAGCGAGCGAGGAACGTTTCCGCAGCCTGGTGGACAATATCGCCGGCGTGGTCTTCAGATGCGCACTGGACCGACACTGGACCATGGAATACATCAGCGAAGCGGTCAGGACCTTGTCCGGCTATCCCGCTTTCGATTTCATCAACAACCGGGTGCGCAGCTATGCGAGCATTATCCATCAAGACGACAGGGCAGCCGTAGAGCGGGATGTGCATGAAGCGGTCGAGGTCTCCAGGCCTTTTGTCCTGGAGTACCGGGTGGTTGACGCCAACGACGAAATCCACTGGGTCTATGAAAAGGGCCAGGCCATTTACGATGAGAAGGGTACACCCCAATGGATTGACGGGGTTATCTTCGACATTACCGACCGCAAGCATGCGGAACAGGACCTCACCTGGGAGCTTCAAGTTAACAAGGCCCTGGCTGAACTGGCCAATGCCCTGCTCGACACCGGTCAGAGCGTCGAGGATGTTGCCGAAAAGGTCCTGGCCAGCGCCCAGAGTTTAACCGACAGCCAACATGGGTTTGTTTCGGAAATCGACAGGACCACCGGTGATAACGTCAGCCACGCGCTGACGTCGATGATGGGCAAGGCCTGCCAGGTCACCGGACCGGAACAGCGGATCGTCTTCCCGAGGAACGACGGTGGCAAATACCCCAGGCTCTGGGGCCACACGCTGAACACAGGGGAGCCCTTTTTCACCAACAGCCCCAAGGCGCACCCCCAGTTTTCAGGAACACCGGCGGGCCATGTTCCATTGACACGCTTTCTCTCCGTACCGGCGAAGTACGGCAAGGAGGTGCTCGGTCAGATTTCTCTGGCCAATCCCGGCTCCGACTACATCGCGCGTCACGCCGAAGCGGTCCAACGCCTGGCAGACCTCTATGCCCTGGGGATTCTGCGCCACAGAAACGAGGAGGCGCTCCACCAGCTCAACATGGAGCTCGACCGCCGGGTTATGGACCGCACGGCCCAACTGGAAGCGGCGAACAAGGAACTGGAGGCCTTTGCCTACTCGGTCTCCCACGACCTGCGCGCGCCGCTGCGCCATATCGATGGCTTTATCGAACTGTTGCAGAAAAATACCGGAACCGCACTTGACGAAAAGAGCCGGCATTACATGGAGACCATCTCCAACGCGACCCAAAAAATGGAGCGATTGATCGACGATCTGCTCTCCTTCTCCCGTATGGGACGCCATGCGATGACGTTCCAACAAGTGGATCTGCGGGAGCTGGTGCGCGACGTGATCCGTGACCTTGGGCCCGATACCGACGGCAGGACCATCCATTGGCGCATCTACGATCTGCCCACGGTAGAGGGCGACAAGTCCATGCTGCGGATCGCATTAGGCAATTTGATCGCCAATGCCGTCAAATTTACCCGCACCCGGCAAGAGGCCCACATCGAAATCGGGTCGCAGCCCAGCCAAAACGCCGACACAGTGATTTATGTTCGCGACAACGGCGTGGGGTTCGACATGACCTATGCGGACAAACTGTTCGGCGTGTTCCAGCGGCTACACCGCACCGATGAATTCGAAGGCACCGGCATCGGACTGGCCAACGTGCGCCGGATCATCGCCCGCCACGGCGGGCGGACCTGGGCCGAAGGAGAACTCGACCAGGGCGCCGTCTTTTACTTTTCACTGCCCCGCAACAGACAAAGGGGGAAACATGAAGCATCTTAAGCGCATCCTGCTGGTCGAGGACGACAAGGGCCGGGTGACGGCCGTGGCGGCCGTTGACAATGGCACCGGCATGACAGAACCCCAACAGGTTCTTTGGCCGGGAAAGAGATGAAGATGGCGCACACCGACAAAATCCTGGTGGTGGAGGATACCCCTGTCAATCTTGAGCTTTTGTCCCATCTGTTGACAAAGAGTGGTTATAGCGTCCATTGCGTACCCGACGGCGAGACGGCGTTGGCGTTTGTCCGTTCAACTATTCCCGACCTTATCTTACTGGATATCCGGATGCCGGGAGTGGACGGCTTCGAGGTGTGCCGCCGGCTCAAAGCCGATGGGCGCACACGCGCCATTGCCGTTATCTTCATCAGCATCCTGGAAGATGAAGGCGACAAGGTGAAAGGATTTCAGGCCGGCGCAGTGGACTACATCACCAAGCCGTTCCATCCGGAAGAGGTGTTGGCCCGGGTGAGAACCCATCTGCGCCTGCAAAAACTGACCGACCGCCTGGATAAAGAGGTTCGCCGGCGGACCGAAGCGTTGGCAAGGGCCAATCAACGGCTCCAGGCCAGCGAGCAGCTCTTCCGCGCCTTTGTGGAGAACTCGCCCGACTTCATCGCCCGCTACGATCTGGGGTTTCGCCGGACCTATGTCAATCCCGCCCTGAAAAAACTGTTCGGAGACCAGGCCCAAGATGTGCTCGGCAAAAGGCCCTGTGACGGGTCACCGCTCTCTGCGCCCCAACTCTATATGGATTGCCTGCGGCAGACCATCGAGACCGCCGCCGAGTGCAGCGCGGAGATCTCCGCCCGTAACACAAAAGGTGAGATACGCTGGAACCATGTTCGGTTCGTTCCGGAATTCGGCCCCGACGGCCGGGTGGTATCCCTCTTTTCCATTGGACGTGACATCCACCAGATCAAGGAGAATGAACAACGCTTTCGGATGCTGGCGGAGAACTTTCCCGACTTCGTCGTGCGGTTCCACCGCGATGGCCGGTTCGCCTATGTCAATCCATCGGTATCAAAAGCCTTGGAGATGCCGGCCGACGCCATCGTGGGCAAAACCCTCGACCAGTTGCTGCAACACAGCAAACCGCAGCAGATCGATGCATACCTGGCGCCGATCCGCCGGGTCTTTGACGAGGCCAGGGCCAACACCTCCGAGGCGCGTTGGAGTGCGGCCTCGGGCGAGCGAATCTTCGAGGTGCG
>JASFKE010000269.1:0-6003 GCA_050118795.1 Desulfobacteraceae bacterium
AGCAAGAGGTTGAACGACTCTTTTTTGAGTACAGCTGGCCGGGCAACGTCCGGGAGTTGGAAAATGTGATTGAACGCGCCATGGTCATGTGCACCGATCAAACCATAAGGGTGGATGACCTTCCCCAAGATTTCAAAAAGAACGCTTATCAGGACAGTCGCTTACGCTTGGATGGGCTGCCCAAAAAGGCGACCCTGTATGAAACTTTGGCCCATGTGGAACAGCAGATGATCCATCGAGCGCTCCAAGAGTCCGACTATGTCCAGTCCCATGCAGCGGCGCTGCTGGGTATCGGCAAAAGCGGGTTAAACCAGAAAATAAAAAAATACGGCATCCAGATCGAAAAACCGGAAAACGAATAAAGGTGCCCTTGTCACCCGGCTATTTTCTCACGCACAATATTGGCGTACATGGAGTTGGGAAAATCGGTATTCAATTGCTGATACGCCTTCTCGCTCTCTTGCACTTTTCCGATCTGCGCATAAAGCTTGCCTAAATGAAACAAGGCAACATCCTTAAGCATCGATCCGGGACCATCGACGATCTTTTTATAATTCTCAATGGCTTGGGGATATTCGCCCTTTTGCTGGTAAGCTGATCCCAGACCGTTTAGAATGACATTGGTCAATGAGCTATCACCGCCAAAATCATCCAATGCACTTTGGTAATGGACAATGGCTTGGTCGTAAACCTTTCCCGCTGCGCTGATATGTCCGTAGAAAATACGCCCGAACCGACCGGCAGACTGGTTGCCATAGGAGTTTATCAATGCATCGAAATCTGCACTGACAGCCGCAAGGGCCTCCTCATCGCTCTTTTGCTGCGCTGCCGTCTCGTATTTTGTCACGGCCTGGCTGAACATTAGCTGGGCCTTGGCAGCACTTTTTCCATTGATATATCCATAAACCGAAACGATGGTGATCAACGCGAAAAAAACCAAGACCCCAATGACCAGCGACCTTGTATTCTCCTTGGCCCAGCCAATGACTTTGCCCGTAGTGGTGATAAATTCATCCGGTTCTTTGAGAAGCTGTTTGCGGGTTACCTTTTTTTTAGCCATTATACCTCCATTGATTTTTTAATTGTTATCCACTGCTCATGGGCGATCTTTGTCCCCACCACCTGACAAACGGCATGACCGCACCGGCTTGCCAGTGCGCCGCATTGATCCAACGGCATTTGATTGACCAGGCCGTACAAAAATCCGGATGCCCACAAGTCCCCGGCACCTGTGGTATCCACCGCCGATCCGTTGCCATAGGGCGCCACCCGCAGATGACGGCCCATATGGGCTAACAGGCTGCCTCGGGCACCGATCTTCAAAACGGCTATATCGACATTCTCAGCCAGTGCGCAAAGGGCTTCGGATTCAGATTCGATCCCGGTGTAGGCCAAAGCCTCATCTTCATTGGCAATCAATATGTCCACATAGTGTTCTATATATTCGGTCAACGACGCTTTGGCCTCTTCAACGACATTGAAACTGGCCAGGTCCAGAGAAATCAAGGCACCGGCCCTTTTTGCCGACTCGATGGTCGCCACGAACAGCTCACGATTGAACAATAAGTAGCCCTCAATGTGCACAATGACGGCATCTTTAAAGCAGGCGGCTGTCATCTCATCTGGCTGGGTTTCAGCCGAGGCTCCCAGATAGGTCAGCATTGATCGCTGGGCATCGGGGGTAATGATGGACAAGACCCGGCCGGTAGGTGAATCCGACTCAAACAACATGGGCTCGACATTTTGCCGCGCAAGATCCGCACGAAACAATTGCCCCATGCTTCCCATGCCGCATTTGCCCACAAATCTTGCCTGACCGCCCAATCGGCTGATCCCAACCATCGTATTGCAGGCCGATCCACCGGGAACCACAACCGGTTTTTGACTGGCCGAGGCCACCGTTTCATCAATCTCGGTTCTCTCGACATAGGTCATGCCGCCTTTGACGGCGCCGACCCTCTCTATAAATTCGTCATTTTCATGGGCCAAAATATCGACCAGGGCCGATCCCACACCCACCACCATTTTCCCAGCCCTGCCTATCTTGTCATATATCGCCATCTTGTCACCATGTTAAAGATTTGAATATCCATCCCGCATCTCCATCTGAATGTTGAACCCTCAGCCAGCGCTCCTTGCTCTCCAGGACCTTGAAAGGGGTGCCTTTACCGGCATCAAACGCCAAGTCGTGTTGTGTACCCGGGCCCGTTCGAATATTGGCGCGCGAGACCTTTACAATGACCGTTGAAGATTTATCCACCAAAGTGGCATGGATCCATCCCATATCCCCTTCAAAATCTTTGACGCGATACCACTTACCCTTTTTTTCAACCACCAGCAGGGGGTGATATCTTTCAACCTGCCACAGGGTGTCGGATTTGGTGCTGGCAAGGGCGCGTATATTGGCCACGTCATCCTTTACCGCAACCCGCTCGGCTGCTGTGGCAACCCCTGCAACCATGATGACCAGGGCCACGGCCCATATATAATGCAGCGTTTTCATAAACCTCATCCAGTGAAAATGGGTGAATATAAAATTGGATTTGCGATAGGGATTAGAGCCATCTCTTTGCCAAGTTATAGCCCCTTTTTTGTTCCGGCACCAACGACACTTGTATCTTTTGAGCCAAACCGCGTCCCAGCACCAACCGCTTGAAATCTGCAGCAACGACCAGTTGGCCGTGGCTGGCATTGGTGATAATCTCGATTTCATCACCGATGCGCAGCCCCATGCTGAGCAACCGCAACCTTGCGGCCGCTCCGCCGGTAAAGGCCTTGACGACAACCCGCTCTCCACTCTTGGTACTGCCCAACGGGATCAAGGCGTCTTGCCGATCCATGCATTGGCGGCAAATCCCATAGAGCTCCATTTTGTGCTGGAGCAGATGAAATCCATTTGCAGCGGCGATTTTCAACTGCAGCTGTTCCATGGAAGGATTCTGAAACTCAAAAATCCCTTTGCACTTGGTACAGATCATATGGTCATGGTGCTGCCCCAGATGATGGTGCTCATATCGAATTTCACCATTGTTAAACCGATTTTGCTTTGCGAAACCGTAATGGCACATCAAATCAATGGTATCTTTTACAAAATCGGGAGAGAAGCAATTTCCTTGCTTTTGAACCAGCTTCGTCAGTTCATGGACGGTGACATGGTGTTCGGTCTGTAAAAACGCATCCAGGATCGCCATTCGATCCTTGAAACGATCAATGCGATCCTGCTTAAACAATTTTTCGAACTGCTCTTTTTCCTGCTTGTGGATGGTATGCGCAGCCATGGTGGTGCCCCCCCCGCCTCGATGATCCGATATAGCTCTTAGCGGGTGTGCCCAGGCAGATCCCAGGTGGTGCATGATCCATTGGAACACGTCCTCGTTTGGGCGCTGACCTTGGATTTCGAACCACCGTTGGGTGCCATATTGATATGGGTTGAACTCAAGATCCGTTCCAGCTCCTCATTTCCACATTTGGTGCACTTCATCTCCACATCCTCAGTTTCGGACCCCATCACAAGGATCTCAATATATTCTTGACACTTAAGGCATTTAAACTCGAAAATCGGCATAATATACTCCTAAAATAACAATTGTGTGGCGTCTCCTTGTATTACCTTCGCACCGTCAATGTCAAGAAAACAGCACCGCATGTACATTCAGTTGGCCGAGATACTCGCCAGCATCTCCTTGGCATGATCCAGGGTGGTCGGGGTAATCTTTTCACCTCCCAACATGCGGGCGACCTCTTTGACACGCGCTTTTTCGTTCAATTGCTTGATCGTTGTATGGGTGCGGCCTTTGGCGACCACCTTTTCAATACGAAAGTGGCGCCGCCCGTATTTGGCAATTTGCGGCAGGTGGGTGATGCAAAGGATTTGATGGTACCGGGCCAAAGCCGACAGTTTTTTTCCCACCATCTCGGCGACGGCACCGCCGATGCCGGCGTCCACTTCATCAAAGACAACCGTCTCCAACGAATCATTTTGCGCCAGAATGGCCTTGATGGCCAGGACCACCCGCGACAGCTCCCCCCCCGATGCGATGGCTGCAAGGGGCTTGATGGCTTCACCCACGTTGGGTGCGATCATAAAGGAGGCCCTGTCCATGCCGGTCTCGGACAAGTAGCGCGTATTGTGGTGGAGATAGGGGCTGGCATCTTTGCACGAGGGAAAATCCGTCAGGTGGACGGCAAAGCGGGTATCGACCATCTTGAGGGCGGCCAGTTCGACTTCAACCTCCCCGGCCAGCTTTTCGGACGCTTTTTGCCGCTTTTGAGAGAGCTTTACGGCGAGTTTACACAATCGTTCATGGGTGGCAATCAAATCACTGCGCACTTTGTCAATGGCGTCGTCTATGCTCTCGATCTCATCCAGCTGGCTGGTTGCTTGCGCGGCATACTCCAGCACAGCCGCCAGCGAGCCGCCATATTTGCGTTTGAGCTTATTCAGGGTATCCAAACGCTCCTCCACCTGTTCCAACCGTTGTGGATCCAAATCGAGTCGCCTCAGATAGTCCCTTAAATTGGAGGCCAAATCCTCTACACCATAGGATAGCGCATCCATCTCGTCGGCACGCTGGGCAAGGGACTCGTCAACGGCCGCGCATTTGGCCAGCTCCTTTCCCAAATAGCCCAACCGCTCGAACATGGCGCCATCGAGGCCATATAGATCATCGATGCACAACTGGACCCTTTCGTATAGCATCTGGCCGTTCTTCAACCGCAACCGTTCTATTTCCAGATGCTTATCTTCATCCGGCGACAGATCGGCCGATGCTATCTCCTCACTTTGAAACTGCAACAGCGCCATCTGCTCGCCTTGACGCGCCTGCCGGTTCAGCAGCTCCTGTTCCCTGGCGATCAGGGGAAGCACTTCCCGATAGCAGGCCAGATATTGGTCACGAAGGTTCAACAGCCCGCCGTACTGATCCAAAATCAACAGGTGCTCATCCTCTTTGAGCAGTCCCTGGTGGACGTGTTGGCCTGAAATACTGGCCAGATGAGTGGTGATGGCGGTGAGCACCTGCATGGTGGCCAATCGGCCGTTGATGTAGACCCGATGACGGTCGCTACGCGAAATGATGCGCCTGACCACCAGCCCCTGTTCCGGATCATACCCCCGCTCTACCATGGTCTTGGCCACATCACTTTCGGGTGCAATCCTGAACAGCGCCTCCAACTCGGCGTTTTGCGCCCCGGTCCGGATTAATGCCGAAGAGGCCCTGCTGCCCAGCAAAAGGTTAACAGCATTGATAATAATAGATTTTCCAGCGCCCGTCTCGCCACTCAGAACAGTCAGGCCGGACTCAAAGCGAATGGTAAGGTCTTCGATGATCGCAAAATTGCGAATGGATATCTCTTCAAGCATGGGGGTTTACCCTTTTGTTGCATTCAATTCTGCCAAAGTGGTACCGGATTTTCGCAAAAGCGCCTACGAAATCAGGTCCAAACCAGGAAACTCTCCAGCATTATGGCCAAATTAAAATCGCCGCCTATGATAATGAAACCCGGCAACAGAGTCAACGATCACCTGACCAATTACGCCTTGTACGGTTTCGGGGTCCACTTGACCGCCTTCTTGGCTCTGGGAGGTCTTTTTCGCCACACCCCGTCTTTGGCATAACATTGCCAGCCCCACTTGAGCCAACCCAGCAAGGTGTGGGCGAGCCATAAAGACCAGGCTAACATCAGCCCCCGGTAGCTCCATAGTGGAAAACTCAATACCCACGGGCGGGGAAAATCCTCCCCGATACGATCCTGGGTCCAATTGAGGACCCAACTACCGGAATTATTACCCTCTATTTGCATGTCCGGATGGCCGATAAGTCCCGCTTTCACAGCGGTGAAAAGGGAAATTAACGCCAGAAGGGTCAACAGCGCCAGTCCGATCTGCAACATATTGAAACCCAGCCAGTTTTTCGGCATGGGCCGCTTCCGGCGCAAACCAAGGGCCAAGAGCCAGGCGACAATAATCAAGGCCATGGGTGTCGGAATCTGCGTCATACCCAG
>JASFKE010000270.1:0-6002 GCA_050118795.1 Desulfobacteraceae bacterium
ATGGGTGGATTTCGTTCGGCCGTCAATCAGCTTCTGCAATTGATGATGATGCAGATCGAGGCTGATGAGAAGATGCATCAATTGGGTGAACTGCACCTCGCCAAACTCAAAAGCGCGCTGGGAGAGTCCCTCGGACCCACAGCAGCCGATCAAATAGTTGACAAATTGCCCCCCTTCAAGGTTCCCGAAACCCCTGAACCCATCCTGAAAATTCGCGTTGCCACTGCCCTGGGAAAGGCGGCCGTGAAAAGACCCAATGCCGTGCAGCAGAACATCCCGGCCTGGTCCCTGTTCGGCATTTTTTTCATCGTTCTACCCATGGCGGGCTCTTTTATCAAAGAGCGCCTGAGCGGCGTGGCGCTGCGCACCCTCTCTTTACCGGTCTCCTATCCCACCATCGTGGCGGGCAAAATGTCTGCTTTTATGATGGTCTGCCTGGTTCAGTTCACATTGATCCTGCTCATCGGCAAGCTGCTGCTCCCCTGGTTGGGCACACCCCCTTTCGAGTTGGGCGCATCCCCCGGGGCCGCGGCGCTGGTGGCCTTTTGCGCAACACTGGCAGCCACCGGCTACGGTATTCTGCTGGGTACGGCAGTTCAAACCTATGAACAGGCCTCAATGTTCGGCCCCATCTCCATCGTTATCGCCGCCGCCCTGGGCGGCATCATGGTGCCGGTATACGCCATGCCAACTTTCATGCAGAAGATAAGCGTGATCTCTCCCCTGGCCTGGGCCCAAAACGCTTTTTTGGATCTCTTTGCCCGCGGGGGAACCCTCCAATCCGTACTGCCCGACATCTCCCTGCTGCTGATCTTTGCAATGGCCTGCATCGCGACAGCGTGGTTGCTCTTTTCACGAAGAGTTCAAAACTTATAATGATTTAAAGGGGGCAAGGCCGCCCTTGCCCTGCATGGCATGTGGTGGTAGGAATGGAACCATAGGGCTTGCGCGCTTAGCACAGCATAATATAGGGAAGACAACATGAGCTATACGGCCAAAGAGGTGTTGCGGCTCCAAGTCGCACCGGCATTGGGCTGCACGGAACCGGTGGCCATCGCCCTGGCCTCGGCTGCCGCGGCTTCCTTGCTCAAAGAGGGTGAAATCGACGCCCTGGATATCTGGGTGGACCCCAATATTTACAAAAACGGCATGGCTGTGGCCATTCCGGGCACCCCCGGCCTTAGCGGACTGGACCGGGCGGGAGCCCTGGGGGCCCTGGCCGGCGATCCGGCTTTGAAGCTGGAGGTGTTGGCGCCCATTGGTGACAGCGCCGTCCGGTCGGCCGAAAAACTTGTGATCCAAAAAAAAGTCAAGGTCCACCTGCTGGAAGATCACAAAGGCCTCTACATCAAAGCCTGCGTAACACAGGGTGATCAAAGGGCCACGGCCATTGTGCGGGACATGCATGACAACATTGCCGCCCTTGAATTGAACGGCGAGGCGATCAACCGCCATCCCTTGCTGGCGCGGGGCGACAACGAACAGGCTCAGGGCGGCCTGGCCGGGTTGG
Organism: Desulfobacteraceae bacterium; assembly: GCA_050118795.1. Classification (GTDB taxonomy): domain Bacteria; phylum Desulfobacterota; class Desulfobacteria; order Desulfobacterales; family Desulfosarcinaceae; genus JARRKU01. Next base: position 1,511 of record JASFKE010000270.1, read on the forward strand.
AAACATGGCTCAAGCGCCTCTCCCTTGGGCAGCTGCTGGACCTGGTCGATCAGTTGGACGACAAGGACCTGGCCTTTATCGAGGAGGGCATCACCTATAACATGCGACTGGCTGAATATGGCCTCAAACACGGCCCGGGTTTGGGCGTGGGCAAAGCCCTGGACCGCCTTGTGCGCCAGCGGATCATCCGCAAGGATATGATTCAGGCCGCGCGTATCATGACCTCTGCGGCAGCCGATGCACGCATGGCCGGGGCCAAATTGCCGGCCATGAGCAGCGCCGGCAGCGGAAACCACGGACTGACCGCCATACTGCCGCTGTGCGCTGTATTCGACTATGTGGATTGCGATCGCTCCACCCTGCTCCGGGCGGTGGGCCTGAGCCACATTATCACCGCCTACATCAAGGCGCACACCGGACGCCTCTCAGCGGTTTGCGGCTGCAGCATCGCCGCCGGCGCCGGTGTCTCTGCCGGGGTGGCCTATCTGATGTCCGGCAGCATCTCCCACATTGCCGGCGCCATTAAAAATGTGGCTGAAGATCTGGCGGGTGTGATTTGCGACGGCGCAAAAAGCGGTTGCGCCCTCAAGTTGGCCACTGCGGCCGGAACCGCCGTCCAGGCCGCCCTCTTTTCTCTGCAGGGTGTCAACGTACAGAGCACCGATGGCATCATCGACCAGTCACCCGAGCAGACCATGCAAAATCTCGGCACCCTCAGCACCCAGGGCATGATCGAAACCGATCGCACCATATTGAAAATCATGATGGAGAAGCAGTTCTCGGATTATTGACCCCATCGCATTGCTTCAATCATTCACGCCGGCTCTGGCGTATAAATCGAAAAAATGGTGGGTGGGCCCGTGTCCCTTGCCGATATCCAGGGCGTGCTCGATGGCGCCGGTAATATAGGTTTTGGCGCTTTGCACCGCTTGGAAAAAAGGGTATTCTTTGGCAAGATATGCCGTAATGGCAGATGAAAAGGTGCACCCCGTGCCGTGGGTGTTGGCGGTCTCCTTGCGAGGCGTGCTCAACTGTCGGAACGATTGCCCGTCGTACAAGATATCCGTGGCCTCGTTGCCGGCCATGTGTCCCCCTTTGACCACCACTTTGGCTGCACCCAAGGCAATGATCTGTTTGGCGGCCGTTTGCATCTGATCCTGATCGGCGATGGCATGGCCCACCAAAGCCTCGGCTTCATGGATATTGGGGGTCACGACGTCGGCCAGCGGGAACAGCTTCTCCACCAGGGCCTTGCGGGCATCTTCGCGCAGCAGGGCATAACCGCTTTTGGATATCATGACCGGGTCCAGCACCACCGGCGACCGCTGGACGGCTGCCAGGGCTGAGGATATCGCATCAATGAGCTCGATGCTGGAGACCATGCCGATTTTGACGGCATCGATGGTTATATCGTCGAACAGGCAGGTGATCTGGTCGTGAACGATTTGGGGGGTCATCTCCTGGATGGCATACACCTTTTGCGTATTTTGAACGGTGACCGCTGTCACAGCGCTCATACCGTAGACCCCCAGGGATTGAAACGTTTTCAGATCCGCCTGTATGCCGGCGCCTCCGGAACTGTCGGAACCGGCTATGGTCAAGGCCACCTTTATGGATGTCGTCATGGTTCTCCTGTTCAGGGCGCCGGCTGCCGCCTTCGCGTCAACCGGCCAAAAGGTTGTGCCACTGCATAAATCTCTCCACTTTGTCCGGTCCGTATCGCTCTAGTCCGGTGACCACCTTTTCCAGGGGATGGGGCTCAACCCCCCTGGTTTTGGAAAAAAATTTGTCGGCGTAACAGATGATAATCTCCTCGATGGTGGTAGGCAACATGTCGCGTCTGGGCAGGGGCAGTTGTCGATCTTCGATGTCAACCATGGTGAGACCCACCCCCACATGCCGTTCGCATACCAAGGCGTGGGCCTTATAGCCGTATTGTTCGAGCAACTGCCGGCCGATGACGCCGTGACGAATGTAGGGGTGGCGGCCGTGGCACCCGATCTTGGGGGTGTGGGTCTGATAGATGCCGATATCGTGGACCATGGCCGCTTCGGCAACAAATGATTTATCAGGCTTCAGGTGGGGTACCCGTTCGCAGACGGCCAGTGCTTTGTCCCGGACCACTTCGCTGTGTCGGACAAGAATATCTGTGAGCCGGGAGCCTTTCTCGTAGTGGTTGAATAAGATGTCGCGTGGCTTCATAAATAATTCAGGCGCTTATGTTGTTGCAGCCAGGAGCACGCCCTCTATGAAGGGTGTCAAATCCCCATCCAGAACGCTGTTGATGTTTCCAATCTCCATGTTGGTGCGGTGGTCTTTGACCATCTGGTAGGGGTGCATGACATAGGAGCGGATCTGGTTGCCCCAGGCAATATCGTCTTTGCTGTCGTGCAGTTGCTGCATCTCCTTGTCCTGCTTCTGTTTTTCGTGTTGATAGAGCCTGGACTGAAGCACCTTCATGGCCATCTCTTTATTGCGGTGTTGGGATTTCTCCTGCTGGCACTGCACTACGATTCCGGTGGGCAAATGGGTGATGCGCACGGCGCTGGACGTCTTGTTGACATGCTGTCCGCCGGCACCGCTGGCCCGATAGGTATCGACGCGCAAGTCTTTGTCTTCAATCTTAATCATGATCTCGTTGTCGATCTCCGGATAGACAAACACGGATGCAAAGGAGGTCTGCCGTTTACCACTGGCGTTGAAGGGGGAGATGCGCACCAGTCGATGGACGCCAATCTCGCTTTTAAGATAACCGAACGCGTATTGTCCTTTTACGGTGAACGTCGCGCTCTTGGTGCCGGCTTCATCACCGGGCTGCAGGTCGACAATCTCGGACTTGAATCCTCGCTGTTCAGCCCACCGTAAGTACATGCGAAACATGATGTCGGCCCAGTCCTGGGCATCGGTGCCGCCGGCTCCCGCGTTAATGGAGACAATGGCGTTGTTGGCGTCCTGCTCGCCATCGAGCATCATATCGATGGAGAATTGATGAATGCGCTTTTCGATGGAGTCAACCTGGCCATGCACCTCGTTCAGCGTTTGCTCATCGTCCTCTTCCAGGGCCATGGCCAGCAATAGTTCATTTTCTTCGATTTCCGTCATCAGACCCTGAAATGTGTCGATGCGGTTTGTGAGAAAGGTTCGCTCTTTTAAAATTGCGGTGGTATTTTCAGGGGAGTCCCAAAAGCCTTTTTGGGCGATCATGGCCTCCAGCTCATTGAGGCGGTTTTTCTGGGTAGCCAGGTCAAAGACAGTCTCCGAGTTGGATGAGTTTAGCTTTAAGGGCCTTGATGGATTGTTTAATTTCGACAGACATAACCTACCTCCTGGTTTAAGTCACCGACCCCCCCAAGCAGCGGGTGGCTTGGATCTCCGGCCATCGGCCGGGAAGCCGATAGCACGTCGGCGCTTTAAATGTTACGGTTGTAACCGGCGCAAAACACCCGGTTTGATAACAACCAATCAATGAGCGATTAACCCTTTTTTGGCAAACTTGCACGCGTTGATCAAGCTTTATATTTTAGTGTGATGGCGCCAACGCGTGTTTTTTCCAAACAAAAAGAAGGAGCATTGCCAATACCGCGACCCCCAAAGGCCACTCCCCCCATCGGCTGTAAAACGATGGTTCTTGCAACAGGGAGACCTTTTGGCTGACCACCGCCTCTTGAAACAGTGCCGTGGGCGATACGATTCGGCCGCAAGGGTCTATGAATCCACTGATGCCCGTATTGGCCGCTCTGGCAAGGTATCGCCGGTTCTCCACAGCTCGAAAAACCGCCATCGAAAAATGCTGAAAGGCTGCGCTGGTGCGCCCGAACCAGGCATCGTTGGTAATATTGACCAACAGATGGGCGCCGTTTTGCACCATGGCACGCGCCAGTCCGGGAAAGATCGACTCATAGCAGATCAACATCCCCACATGATGCCCCTCCCACGACAGCGTGTCGCCCTTACGTCCGGGCTTGAAATCCCCCACCTGGGCCACCAGTTTGTCGATGAACGGGAGCCACCGTTTCAGGGGCACATACTCGCCGAACGGCACCAGGTGAACCTTGTCATATTTGCCTTTGGATTGGCCCTGGGCAGAGACCAGATAGGCGCTGTTGTGAAAAATCATCGCCTCCTTACCGTCAGCATAAGAGGGACTTCCAATGATATATCGGGAGTTGGAGGCCTTGATCCCCTCAATCACCATATCGGACAGAATTTTATCATCAAACAAATAGAAAGGGGTGGCTGTTTCCGGCCAGATGATCAAGTCGGCCTCCTTGGCGGCCGGCTCCAGCGACAGGTTTCGATATTTTACCGTGGTCAGGACCTGAAAGGCCGGATCCCATTTCCGGGCTTGATCGATGTTGCCCTGAACCACTGCAACTTTCACATCTTCGGAGGTGGCAACCTTGCTGTCAATTGAATGGATGCGCCATGCGCCGTAGCCGGATACCGCCATTAGCGCACCGATCAACCCAACTGCTGTGGTGGCGGCTGTTTT
>JASFKE010000271.1:0-6000 GCA_050118795.1 Desulfobacteraceae bacterium
GGTCTTCGATCGCTGGATCGTCGCTTAAGGCAATCACTTTGTTTAATTGCACCACCGCATGGGGCGGCGTGTTCATGGAAAGATAACACTCCGACATCTTGAAAAAGGCCTCGGTAGCCAACTCATCAAGCGGTTGGACCTGTGTCAGTGATTCGAACAGCTCAATGGCCCTGCCCGGATCCTTGGCTGAATAAAAGGATTGGCCTGTTTTGAAAATGGCCAAGCGTTTTTTAGGATGATCCGGAAAAAAGAAGACAAACCGCTGGTACTCCTGTGCAGCCCTCAAATACTGTTGGTTGTTGAAAAGGGCGTCGGCATAGGCCAGTTGTTGATCGCTTTCAATGGTCAGGGCAATTGCCGATGACGGTATCCATAGGCTGATCCAGCCAGCCAAAACCCATTTCCAAAGGCAATCCAGCCATGGGCGCGACATTTAAGGGCGTCTCCACCAGCGGGTGTTCGCCTCTATCGGATCAAAGATGCGCACCTCACCACTTGCTATTCTCACCTTGGGAGAGAGCCGGATCTCATCATGTCCGCATCTTAACAGGCGATCAAAGGTCAATATCCAACCAGTAATGACACCATGACGTTCAATGGCCTTTGAGGCGTAATGGGAGCAGGAGGGGTACATGGGGCAGCGGTCGCCATCTGCTCTGGATACCGTTTTTTGAAAAAGCATAATGGGAAATGACCAGGCAGATGAAGATGATCTGTCTTCATCGTGGCGATCCTGGGAAAAAGCCGGTTCCGCCCAGACAAGGATCAGCATAAGGGACGTGAAAAAAATAAATTGCCCAAAAAGGGTGCTACCGTTGCGTAACACGAACCACCTCTTCAATGGTTGTGGTGCCGCGCAGAACCTTTTCAATGCCGTCGCGGCGTAAGGTGACCAACCCCAGTTTGAGAGCCTCCTGTTTGATCTGGAAAGCGTCATAGGTCCGGTGTATCAGGGTTTTCAACTTATGTCCCATCAACATGATCTCATAAACACCGATCCGTCCGCGGTATCCGGTATTGAAACACTGGTCGCAACCTTTGGCGCGGTAAAATGTGAACTTGCGCAAGCGGTCAGGTCTCACACCCAATGTCTGCAGCGCCATGTCGGGTTTATAGGGCTCTTTGCAATGGTCGCAAAGCACTCGCACCAGCCGCTGGGCGATAATCGCAGATACAGAGGAGGAGATCAGAAAAGGTTCGACGCCGATGTCCACCAAACGGGTGATGGCACTGGCGGAGTCGTTGGTGTGCAGTGTTGAAAATACCAAATGTCCGGTCAGAGAGGACTGGATCGCAATTTCAGCGGTTTCACGGTCGCGTATCTCTCCGATCAAAATCACGTCCGGGTCCTGCCGGACAATGGAGCGCAATCCCATGGCGAAGGTCAGATCGATTTTGGGATTTACCTGAATCTGGCTGATGCCTTTGAGCTGATACTCCACCGGGTCTTCGATGGTGATGATGTTGATGTTGGGTTTGTTGATGGAAGACAGGATCGAATACAAGGTGGTGGTTTTACCGCTACCGGTGGGCCCTGTCACCAGAATGATGCCGTGGGGCGCTTTGACCAACTCTTGAACCTGTTCCAGCTGTGTGGGGGAGAGGCCGATTTCGGACAGTTGAAAAATCGAGCTGCTCTTGTTGAGAAGCCGCATCACCACCCTCTCTCCAAAGGAGGTGGGCAGGGTGGATGTTCTGACATCAATCAATTGCTGGCCGATCTTGACTTCGAAACGACCGTCTTGGGGAAGGCGTTTTTCGGCGATATTGAGCTTGGCCATGACTTTGATTCGCGATGTCAATGCCGGTTGGATCCACTTGGGCGGGCTCAGGAGATCGTAGAGGATCCCGTCGACCCGGTAGCGCACTTTGAAACTGTCCTGATAGGGCTCGATATGGATATCGCTGGCGCGGGCCTTGATGGATTGGGACAAAATGTGGTTGACCAACTTGATAATGGGCGCATCGCTGGTATCTTCGAGCAAATCAGCGGTATTTTCAATTTCGCTGATTATGGCGCTGTCATCCTCCATGTCATCAACCAATTGCTGGGCGTTATCCTGTCCGATTTCAAAAGAGAGGTTGATCGCCGATAGAATGGCCTGTTTGGTGGAGAGCACCAGTTTGTAATCTTTAAGATCCAAGATATCCGACAGATCATCCACCGCGTTGAAATCGCTGGGATCGTATACCGCAATGATGGATACCGCATCGGTGGATTCTCCATTGCCTTTGGCGTCAGAAACCGTCTGACCCGTGGGGCTCGGCACGGACATGGGGATGATAAAATGACGTTTCAAAAATTGTATGGAGATGGATTTGGCAAAGTCGGTGCCGATGTTCTCCATGGGAAGTTCGGGCCAAAAAGGAAGCTCGTACTGCATGCCCAGCGCTTCAAGCATCTGTGTTTCGGTGATAACCTTGCGGGTCACAAGAATTTCACCCAGTCGCCCTCCTTTTTCTTCTTGAATAAGACGGGCGTCGGACAGTGCTTCGTCGCTGATATCGAAGCGGTGTTTGAGGATGTGCGATAGATCCATGGTTTTAAAATTCAATCAGAGTGGGTTCATATTGATCCGATTTAAGGGCCTTCATCACCTCACGGGACGACCGCTCATTATCGAAAAAGCCGATTCTGACCCGATACTCGGTCTGGTCCGCCACATCGGACTTGACTGTGTAAGCCGCATAGCCGCGGCCAATTAATTTTTCGAGCATTCGATCCGCCTGTTGAGCCGTCGGAAGCGAAGCCACTTCGATGGTATACGATGATGCACCGGTGGATGGATCGCCATCGCTGATCCCGGACTCTTTGACCGCCGCCTCTTTTGGCGGGGGGGTCCACCGGGCTAAGGGGCTCTCGGTCTCTTTGTATTTCATAGACTCGACCCCGGGCTTCATCGGATCATCAGCGGATTTTGTTTTACCCGATTTGTTGTAGAGTTTGATATTCTCTTCCCGAAGTTTTTCGATTTGGTCGCGCTTGCCTTTTGAGACTGCGCCGGCTTCATCCGGGTTCTGGATCACCCGCGGCGTCAGAAAAATATAGAGGTTGGTCTTGTCGTTGCTGTTGGATGATTTTCTAAACAGATATTTTAAGAGCGGAATATCTCCCAGGCAGGGAATTTTATAGACGGTCGTATCCATTTGGTCATCGATCAATCCCCCCAGAACCACGGTGTTGTTATCTCTTACAATGGCGGTGGTCTCCACCGTTCGTTTCAGCGTGGTCGGTGTGGTCGTCTGGGTTCCGGCGATGGAGCTGATTTCCAGCGAGAGCTCCAGCCTGACCATGCGGTCCTTGCTGATGTGCGGTGTTATTTGCAGGGTTTTGCCCACGTCGCGATATTCATACGAGTTATAGAGCGTCGTACCGGAATCACTGTTGGTGGTGGTGGTTTGAAAGGGGACGTTGCTGCCGACATAGATTTTGGCTTCCTGGTTGTCGGTGGTGAGTATTTGAGGCGTCGACAGTATGTTGACGTCCGAATCCTCCTTATAGGCTTGAACCACGGCCGAGATGCTGGGAAAGGTATAGCCGCCGACTTCGATGGTTTCGCCGAAAAGACCGACGGAGAAACCCGGGGCCAGGGCGACCCCGAGATTGTTGGCAGCCGTTCCGAGAGTCCCGGCCGTACCGCTGGTGTCTCCGGCACTGAAACCGCCCCCGTAGAGGATATCTTTATCTTCGTAGCCTGTTTCGCCACCGATTATATATTCCGTGCCCAGTCGAAAGTCCTTGGTGACATTGACTTCCATGATCAATGCTTCGATATAGACCATGGCCCTGGGGATATCGATTTTTTTAATGATGCTTTCCAGCACCACATAGTCTTCCATGTCGGCCATGATGATCAGGCTGTTGGTGGCGGCGTCGGCAGAGATGCTGACCCCGGTCGATACGACCGGGGCTGTCTTTTTGCCGGTTTTTTTCTCTGAGGTGTCCTTTTTGGGAATGTTGAGCAGGACCTTGGCCAGGTCTTCGGCATTGGCATGTTCCAGGTAGTAAACGTGGATTTTGGCTTGGCCTTTGGGGGTCTTTTTATCCAGACTTTTGATCAATCTGCGGATATTGTCCGTGTCGCCTTCGCTGGCCAGCAATACGATGGAGTTGGTGCGTTCGTCAGCGACAAAGGTGATATCTTTGGCGGCCGCCCCTTTGGCGCTGCCTTTTTTGAAGATGGACGACAGCAGGGTGACCAGCTTGCCGGCATCGGCATACTCCACCGGAATAATCGCAATCTGCTGGCCGACGCCGGTAATGTCGATGGCTTTTAAGATACGCATCAGCCTGCTGATGTTGGACTGGACGTCGGTAATGATCAGGGTGCTGGTGGGCTTATAAGACAGAATGACGCTGCTTTTCGACACCATTGGGGTGAACAGTCTTTTGATCGCATCGGGGTCGGCATAGCGCAATGGGATGAGCTGGGTCACCACATTGTCGCCGACCATGCCGGACTCTTCCTCGAGCCGGGTCTTGATACTTTTGCTGCGGGCCTCGGGCGAGGGAACGATTTTTGTGATTTTACCCGCCTCAACGGCGGCGTATCCGTGCACTTCCAATACGGATAAAAATACGCGGTAGGCCTCCTTGACGGTAATCTTGCCCGGCGAGATAATGGTGACTTTGCCCCTGACCTTATCATCGATAATGAAATTTTTCTTGGTTAAATCGGACATGAATTTTATAAAAACAACCAAGTCCACATTGTTAAAATCGATGGATACCAGCTGTTCGTTCTTCCCGGTTGCGGACTGGGCCATGGCCGGGCCATCAAAGGCCGGATGGAAGATGATGGCGGTCAGAATAATAGCGGTCAAGAATGGACGGATAATTGGTTTCATAAGGTAAATTCTCAGCAGCGTTGATTGCATCATATTATATGTTAAGATAACACCCTATTTTTAATTGGTAATATTAGCATCGTCAATATAAAACGATGGTGGTCACCGAATATTGTATTCGATCGTGCGTTCTGTGCCCCTTCGTTGGATCTGTACGGATACCTTGTCGGCGGACTTCAGGCTGTCATAGAGCTTCAAAGCGTCGTCAACAGATTGTATCTGCTGGCCATCCACACTTTGCAATACATCTCCATTTCTCAATCCCATACGCCTGAATATGGAGTTGGGCTTGATATTGGACATGGACAGCCCCTCTTGCTCACCGTCCTCACCCATCTTGGGGGTAATTTTCACCTGGGTCATCAGCTTGGAGACGTCTTCAATGGCCTTGGTGATCATATTTCGCCGAAGCGAGACCCGCTGCCTGCGAACGCCGCCGGAACTTGCCTTGCGGGGAGCTCTGGAGCTGCCGGCCACAACACGGCTTGGTCCGCCCTGCTTGATCTCTTCCATCGCAAGCACTTCATCTTTACCATTGACCGAAAGGACGACTTTGGATCTCAGAATGCGTTTCAGGGTGGCATTTTGGATGCTGTCTCCTACCCGGTAAAGGTTTTGCTCCTTATCTTTGGTGTTCTCTATAACCGCATATGATTTTTCTTCATCTCCGGTCACAGTGCCCCAAAGTTTTAATTTAAGTTGGGTCTCTTCTAGTTTTTCGAGGTTGACGTCGGCCCGCTTCTCCGGTGTTACCGGCTCTTTTTGGGTTTTGAACAGATCCCTTTGAAGAATCGGCCGATAGGCGCCATAGGGGGGCGAGGCAGTTCGTCTGGTGCTTGCGACATGCGATTTTTCAGTTGGGGTCAGCTCCGAAGGTTGAAGCTGAATTTCCAAAATCTGGTAAAAAAGGCCGGCTGCAAAATAGGCCGATAATGCAATTAAAGCCAGGTTTGTGAGCGCTATGGCGCGTTGAATGGTCATAAAATTACCTGATAACATACCTGGGGTTTTGGATGGTTCCCGAAATTCGGAACACCACGCCCCGCTTTTGAGCATTTCCGGCGGACAGCATACCGCCGATCACATCGTTTTTGTGGTCTTCGATAAACGCCGGTTGCGGTTTCACGGTCAGTGACAAGGTGATGCGGCTGT
>JASFKE010000272.1:0-5993 GCA_050118795.1 Desulfobacteraceae bacterium
AAGTCTGAATCACGACGCTTCCGACCAGATCATGGACTCTTTTGCCTACCAGGCCACCGATGGCACAGATTCAAGTGCCTGGACAAACGTCAACATCGCTGTAAACGACGTCGGACTGACGGCAACTGATGTTGAACATACCTTGGCGGCTTCTGATGGTGCTTTTACGTATAATCTGGTGATCGTTCTGGACAGCTCCGGCAGCATGGCATGGGATATCAACGGCAATTATTCATGGCATAGCGGCTTTGACCCCAATGCGATCCGGATCAATATTGCCAAAGAGGCCATTGCCCAGATGATCGATAAATATGACCAACTTGGGAATGTTAATGTCAAGATCGTCGATTTTTCAAATTCGGCCACTGCCTCGCAGTGGTTCATCGATGACGTGAAGGCTACTGTGGAGTATGTCGATGCTGTCCAGGCCGGCGGCGGAACCCATTACACCACGGCTCTGGATGAGGTTATGGATGGCTACAATCCCCCTGCGGCGGACAAAACCGTGGTCTACTTCATTTCAGACGGCGATCCCAGCAAGGGCTATGGCGTCAGCGGGCAAGACCAGGCGGAGTGGGAAAATTTTGTGCATGACAATGCTGATATCGCTTTTGGTGTCGGTATCGGTGATGTGAGCCTCGACGCATTGCTTCCCATTGCCTATCCCAATACTGGATCATCCGAAGATTACGCCATCAAGGTGACGGACGCGACCCAATTGTCCGACACCCTTTTGGAGACAGTCAATGCCGGTGAGGTATCGGGCAACCTGTCTATGGTCTCCGAAAACGCTGCCGGCGGTTTTGAATTCGGACCCGACGGCGGGCATATTGAGAGCGTGACCATCGATGGCGTCAGCCAGACTTATGATCCGGATAATCCGGTGGCCACCTTCACCACACCCCAGGGCGGCGTCTTTACGCTGAACTTTGACACCGGTGAGTATAGCTACCAGTTGTCTCCGGATACAGTTCTGCATGGGGACGAAGTCTTTGAGATTACCGGTGTGGACGGCGATGGCGACAGCGCCGCATTGATGCTGACACTTCATCCCCAATTGGACGCCAACCAGGATATTATTTTCACAAACGTGTCTCCCGGCGCCTCCATTGAGATTCCGGACGCCGCACTGCTGCACAATGACAGCGGCACCAACCTCACCGTGGATCAGGTGTCCGATCCACAAAATGGCAGCCTCAGCGGGGCGGAGCCGGTCGCCTTTACCCTGGACACCGGTTTGGCTGAACACTCCACCGTCGGCATCGTCACTGAGAAAAGCGGCGACAACTATTTCAGCCCCAGGAACAATGTCCGGGAAGGCGCCGTGGATCTGACCGATCGCAATTTGTTTGGCGCCAACAACAGTGACGGGCTCGGTATTGACCAGAGTGGTTACTCCCTGGCCTTTCGCGGATCTCTGAAAAATGGGTGGGGCAACGATAGAGATACGGACTATGTAAAAGTGCATCTCCACCAAGGCGAAAACCTCTTTATCGATGTCGATGGTCAGAGTGCGACCGTCTCAGGTTGGGTGGAGTATCAGGATGGCAACGGCGTATGGCAAACCGTCTCCATCTCCGACCCGGGCAACAGCCCTTTCGATAATTTTCTGGCGCCCCAGGAGGGAGAGTATTTCATACGCCTGGAGACCGAAGACACCTCCAACTCAAATTATGAACTGCTCCTGACGATCACCGAGGATTCCATCCAGGAGCTGCCCCACGCCGATGCCGGTTTCACCTACAGTGCCGGAGACGGACAGGGAACCGATAGCGCGGAAGCCCAAGTCCATATGGTGGACGGCGATACCGTCAACGGCGGCGCTGGTGATGAGATTCTGGTGGGCGGCAGCGGCGACGACACCCTCAACGCATACGGCGGCAATGACGCCCTGGTCGGCAATGGGGGCAACGACATCCTGGTGGGCGGAGACGGTGATGACCTGCTGATCGGCGGGCTGGGCAACGACATCATGAGCGGCGGCGGTGGCGGGGACGCCTATCTTTTCAGCGCCGACGGCGGTGAAGGCAGCGATACCATCACGGATTTCGATGTCGCCACCGATGTGATTCGCCTCTCCGACGTACTGGATGCAGAGGGCGACAACGATATCGATATCGCCGACCTGCTCCGGGACGGCGGACAAAACGTAACTGCCAATATCACCGGAGCAGATGGTGCTGATGTCGAACTGACCATCAGCAACGGCGGTGAGACCACCGTCGTGACCTTGTCCGGAATTAATGCCGGTCACGCCTTTGACGGTGACACCACCTTGTCGGATTTAATTAGCCACGGCCTTCAGGTCGATCCTATGTAGCGCCCCTAAGGTGCTCTGGGTCCACTGGTTGGGCCACCGGCCGGCGGAAAATCTTCGCTTGGCCGGTGGCGCGACCCCTAAAGGAAGCATCGAAAACGACCGATGAGGGATTATTGGATAAGAGACCTTCGCAATGAAAATTAAAATGGAGCCGTAAAGGGTGAACGGGAGAGGTTAAATTTAACTATGCGTATAAATGTGATCAATTCGACACTTGCTGTTGCTACGATGGTACTCTTTTTACTGTCCGGTGGTTGCCTCGATCTTTACGCTGCGGATGATCCGCAGGTTGAGCAAGAGGGCGCCGCCATCGATTTCAGCGTGATTTCGACCCTCGAAAGCAACCCGCGCTTGAGCGAGCTCAAGCAAAACCGCGAAGCAGTCCAACAAGATTTAAGGCAGACCAAGGGCCGCTATTACCCCCGGGTCGACCTGAACGTCGGTTATGGGACCGACAGCCACAGTGATCAACTGACGCGCAGCCAGAACAAAGAGGGCGATTTTGATGCCCGCTCCGAGGCCTCCCTGACATTGGTGCAGCCGCTCTATCAGGGGGGGGAGACCCGAAGCCTGGTGGAAAAACAGAGCGCCAAACTCGAATCGGTTAATTTCCGGGTCTATGACAATGCCGAGTCATTGGCACTGGATGCGATTATCGCTCACCTTGAGGTTTGGCGCCAGCGACGGCTTCTCGACCTGACCGAGCAGAATATCAAGACCCATGAAAAGATCCTGGACCATATTGACGAACGCCAACGGGCAGGCGCCGGCAGCAGTGCCGATGTCGTGCAGACCAAAGGACGCCTTGCGCTTACCCGCTCTTCCAGGGCGCAGATTGCCGGCGCTCTCGAAAGTGCGAGGGTGAACTATCACCGTGTGGTGGGCCGTTATCCTGAAAAATTAAGGTTGCCGGAAAACTTTCGCTTACTGGCTCCAGCCGGTGCGGAGCAGGCCATTGAGATCGCCCGGGGATGCAATCCGAAACTGGCTGCTTTTACAGCGGATATCCGTGCAGCCAAGGGCGAATTCGGCGCCAGGAAGTCAAGCTTTTTACCCAAAGTGAACCTGGAATTAAGCTCAACTTATGAAGACCAGGCAGAGAGTTCGACGACCTACTCCCATAACAATGCCGCCATGGTCAGGGCTCGCTGGAACCTATATAACGGGGGCTCGGACAGGGCCGCCCGCGAAGCGGCATCATCGCGCAGGCTCCAACTTGTGTCGGCCAGAAAAGATCAATACCAAAAAATTGAAGAGCAGATACGCGATACCTGGAGCCAATATCAGATATCCGGGCGGCAGACCGACACCTATGCCGACGCGGTGAAATACAATACTCAGACACGGGATGCCTATCAACAGCAGTTTGTTGTGGGCCAGAGAAGCCTGTTGGATGTGTTGGACTCCGAAAATGAGCTGTTTCAATCCTCCGGTCAACTCATTACGGCCCAAGTGAACGAGATCATCGCCGTCTATCGCCTGCTCACCCTTAGCGGCTGCCTTTTGAACAGCCTTGGCGTGGACCATCAGGCCTACGGGCTGGACGAAGTATCCGCAAGTTGCTGCACCGGCGTCCGCTGAATCGACTGCGGCAGGGATAGCCTCCCCGATGACAAAAGGAGCCCTGAACCAACACCCCGAAAGGGGTAACCTTCGAAGGCTGGGGGCGCCCGGTTTCATAGTGTAATGGGCGACCCCAGACACAATAACTGTCTTGTAGGCTGTTATGGCTTAAATCGTCCGATGCATAATGATGCATGTTTGGTGCATATCTGTCCATATCTGTCAAGGATCTTTGCTCCTACGACGCCACAGGAAGGAAAACGAGGGTTCCGGCCTGTAGTCGGCTGAAGTCCTTGATGCGATTTCCGCCCAGGAGCCGATTGGATGGCAGGTAATAAATGGTTTTGGGCTCCTTGTACCCGGCTCCTGCGATGCGATAGGCCGAGCGGTTTTTGCGCACCGCAAAGGGCCCCTTGTAACCGATGATCAGACGGGTTTTCACCGGCAGGTCATCCCAGTCCGATATCATCGAACCGTTCATGATGCGGCCGGAGGGCAGAAAATAGATGGTTGTACGACGGTTGTAGGACCGGCCCGCCAGTGACCACGCCGTGATGCCGTCGGCGATGGTCTTCACTGGCCCGTCGTTCTTCAAGCCGGCCAACGTGCCGGTGCTGTTGAGCAGGACCACTGTTTTGGCCGGAATGCGGTTCCAGCCGACTTTTTGGGTAATTTGATCTCCGGTGTATACCCGACCATCAGGGAATTGATACACTGTTGCGCTGCTGTCGAAGTCTTCTCCTGCGATCAGCCAGGCGGTGTTTCTTTTGGAGATGACGTTGGTTTGCTCGACGGCGGCCACCCCGGCCCGGCGGCCGTAGAACACTTTTGCCAGCTGGGTATCGGCCACGAGTCGCCCGGCATGTACATCGGGATCGCGGTTCCAGGTCGGCCCCAGGCGCGCTTTGGCGCGGTTGAAATTTTTCGCGCAGCGTTTTCGGCCGCGGTGGTCTTTTTTATGCCAGCGGTTGGGCCCCCCATAAGCGACTTGGCTGTGGGTCAGCACTGCCCGGTCATCCAGGTTATATACGCCTTGCAGGATCTCTATCAGCAGGCCGACCGATCGGTACTGCTTGTCGGTGATAGGAGCGTAGTGATAGCCCACCAGTTCAATGCCTATGGAGTGCCGGCTCAGATCGGTCTGTCCGTTCCACATGCTGCGGCCGGCATGGTCGGCCACCCACTTTTTGTCAATGATTCGATAGGTACGGCCGTTGCGGGCGATCACATAGTGCGCATGCCCGCCGTTGGTCCGCCGGCCGTTGCGAAAGTGCTTGCCCTGAGAGACCACGCGCAAGGTGTATTTGAGCCCAAGCTCCGAGGTGTGGACGATGATGTATCGGGTATGCGGGCGTTTGATTTTTTTGTATCGGCGATTCAATCGTGAACGGTAATCGACGATGGATTGCTGGAATCCGGCACGCTCAGACCGGGAAAAAGCGCTGGATGCCGATGGCGCGGCCAATAGAAGAAAGATGCAGATGGATGCGCTCAAAATGAACTGCGCACGGGATCCGACATGAAAGAGTACCATAGCGAGCCATCTATACGAACGGGGCATCGGCTGTCAACCAAAGATCGTTGTAATGGCTGTTCGGTTGCATGCCGCAAAGGCTTTACAGGCCAGTGTGAAATCTTTCGCTACCAGGCAATCCGCCTGGCAGGTGAGTGCTTCACTCTATTGCCGGATGGCCAAATGCAGCATAAATTTGTCATCCGCCGACGTCTTGAGATCTTCTGGTTTGTGTTTTAGGCGCTCGGTCGGATAACCTTATGGGGCGATAAATTCTGGATGTCTGATCCTGTGGGGTATTGGTAGATTTTCAGGTCAAATTCTCCGGCAACAGCCAGTAGGTGGTCGAAAATATCGGCCTGCACGCCCTCGTAGTTGACCCAGGCCTTATCCCGGCAAAACGCATAGACCTCAAGAGGCAGTCCGTGGTGGGTGGGCGCTAACTGGCGCACCATGTGCGTCATCTCTGTGTTGATCATGGGGTGATTTCTCAGGTAGGCACCGGCATATGCCCGAAAAGTGCCGATGTTGGTCAACCGGCGGGCGTCGATGGCATCCTGATTCGGGCAGCCCAATTGTACATTGTGCTGTTCAACC
>JASFKE010000273.1:0-5989 GCA_050118795.1 Desulfobacteraceae bacterium
TCTCCATCAGGGGATCCAATACCGATGGGGCCGCTAATAGCGATATATTGGGCCCGTCCATGATGCGAATATTGATGGAGTATAGAGCGATCATGGTTAGAATGGACGCCAGTAGGTGCAGAATCTTAAGTTTGGTATTGAGTAGCGCCGTGACCGAGCCGGCCATGAATCCGGCGGCTGCAGCATACAATAGCGACAGGAACGGATTTACCCCGCTGGTAACGGCAACGGCTGATACGGCAGCTCCCAGCGGCAAACTGCCGTCGACGGTTAAATCCGGGAAATCCAAAACCCGGAAGGTCAGGTAGACACCCAGAACCATGATCCCGTAGACCAACCCCTGCTCCAAAGCACCTATAATTGCATACCACGTCATTGTCGATTTAGATTCTCTATACCAGCGTCAGGATTCTGAAGTATCTGCTACCCACACATAAGGTCACTATTCATATATCTTGTCGGCTCTATCCATCAGTGCAGCGGGAATATCGACCCCCATCTTGAGGGCCGCCTGCTTGTTGATATGCAACTGAAGCTTTTCCTGTGTCTCAACCGGAGTGACCGCTGGATCCGCGCCGTTTAAAATGCGTTGGGCCAGGGCCCCGGTCTGATAGCCGTGTTGATAGTAATCAAACCCCATAGCCGCAATGGACCCCCGTTTGACCGAATCCACATCCGCATTGAACAGCGGCAGTTTATTTTGCTGGCACACTTTGATGGCCGACTCCAGAGCCGACACCACGGTATTGTCCGTTGGAATGAATACGGCATCCACCTTTCCCACTAGACTTTTGACTGCCTGAAACACATCGCTGGATTTTGAAACGGTGGTTTCGACAATCTCAACGCCGATTTTCCTGCCCTCGGACTTAAAAAGCGGCACCAGTATTTTCGAGTTGACCTCCCCGGCGTTGTACAAAAACCCCAACCGCTTGAGGCTGGGCAAAAACGATTTGACCATTTCAAGATGCTTGCCCACGGGCAGCATATCAGATACCCCGGTGATGTTGGCGCCGGGATTACGAAGATCTTTCACCAGCCCGGCGCTGATCGGGTCGGTAACCGCAGTAAAGAGCATGGGGGTTTTTCGCATATGGGGTGATTTCTTGAGGGCCTGGGCACAGGCCTGGGCCGCGGGGGTTGCAATGGCCAAAATCATCCTGGGCTTTTCGCCCATGATTTGGTGGCCGATCTGGTTGGCCGTGGACATATTGGCCTGGGCATTATGTACGTTGTAGGTCACAGATAGTTTTTTGTCATCCAAAGAGTTCTGGAAACCTTTGAGAACGGCATCCAGAGCCGGATGCTCCACAAATTGACTCACTGAAATAACAATTGATTGGGCCTGGGACGCCGCTGGAACCATAGCTGTCAAAAGAACCATCAGCATGAGTATACCCTTTTTCATTGAACCTCCCTTTGATTGCATCAATTCGGCGCAAAGCCGCATATTATAGTGTTTCGAACCGCTTACTCGATTCAGATCCCACCCCGTGCTGACTGATATAAACGCCTGCCATCACAACGGCTGCGGCCAGGCACTGTATCAGGGTAAGGGACTCGTCCAGCACCGCCCAGCCAAATATCACGCTAAATACCGGGATAAGATTGACAAAGGCGGATGCCTTGCTTGCGGGAATATGTTTGATACCGAAATTGTACAATCCATAGGCCCCCAATGTAATCACCGCGCCGAGATAGATAATGGCCATACCTGAAAACGGTTCAAAGTATGTGGGCAGTTGGGTGGAGGGCAAAAAAAGAAGCGGAAAATAGAACACCCCTCCCACAAAGGCCTGCATGGCGGTCAGAAAAAATGGACTGTAACGTTGGGTTAGATGCTTCAAGGTGATGGTATAACCCGTAGCGCACACCATGGCCAGAAATTCGAAAAAATTACCCAGCGCCGGATGGGGCGCATCGGTTGTGGGCACACTTTCCAGTGTAAGCCAGCAGACGCCGGCAACCGCGGTCAAAGATCCAATCCAGGTATAGGCTCCGACGCGCTCTTTGAGACACCAGGCGGCAGCCACAGCCACCAGAACAGGCAGCATGGCCGTAATCATCCCCGCCTGTGAAGCCGTGGTATTCTCAATGGCTTTGGCCTCAAACAAAAAATAGAGGCATGGTTCGCAAAGGGCCATGAAAAAAATGTATTTCAGATCACCGGTTTGATAGGTTACTGAGTTTCGGAACAATTTCAATAGACACACAAAACAGATACTGGCCACAGCCATACGGCCAAATATGACCACCATGGGGTGATAGGCCCTGAATGCAATCTTAAGCGCGACAAATGAACTTGCCCACAATACCATGGCCAGCAAAAGGCCCAAAGCCGGCAGGTAACGGTATATTTTATGATGTTGCATATTATTCATAGTGCATAAAAGGCTGTTTATCCTTTTTACCATCCAATTTAGGCTGCCACAGCCCCAGAGCCCTAACACAACCACCATCTTGCCGACAAGTCAATAAAGCCGCTGGACAATCATTTGCCCAGACGATCGATGGGCAACCGGTTCTCCTTCCAGAGCCCCCAGCCGTTTTTCATGCCATAGATCTTTTCATACCCCATCCATATCAATTTTTCTGCCAATGCGACACTTTGCCGATATTGTTCTTGGTCGCAATATACGATAACGGCCCGATCCTGTGGCACCTGTGAAAAGAAATTGCCGGACCATGCGTCAAATTCATCGGGGTCCAGATTTATGGCCCCTTTGATGTGCCCGGTGGCATAGGCGCCCTTTGGACGGGCATCGACAAACAGGGCTGTCCCCTTTTCAAAATGTTCACGGGCATCTTCCAACGAAATATTTGTTAAGCCGCTCTGCCCATCGACATTGGCCCCGCTGCTCTGATCACTGTCTCCTGAGGGTATGATATTGGGTCTGAGGATGTACCCAATCCCAGCCAGGGCCACGGCAATCAATACAATAGCAGCCGCCTCCTTAAAAATAGCTTTCCATTTCACCATAATCATCCTGTGCACCGGCAATTGGAATATAAATGGACCGTTCACGCCAAAAATGGGCCTTTACCCCATCGTTGCAAAAGTCTTTAACATATATAATAGTGAATTCAAATTCCCGCCGGCATTGCGATATTGTAAAAAAACCATCGGACAACATCTTTTTCCGTGCAATATTGATATAATAGCATTGCTATTGGGTAAACGACCCCTCGCATTTTTTCCGGCATTATGATATGCCAAGTACTTAATCATCCAAAACATAGGCCATGGCAACCATAATTACGCCAACGATTCCAAGAGCGCATTACGACTCAGTGGCACATACAGATATAAGGAGTGTAGAATGACGATCGAGGAAAAGAGGAAGTACCCGCGGCTGATCCTAAAGATTGACGAAGGCTATTTTGGTAATTTCAAGCTGGCTGACGGTAACACCATTGTGGCCCCTATTGTGAACATCAGCGCCGGCGGCCTGAACATGATCGCACCTGAAAGCGCCAAAGAGAGCATCCAAGCAGGGGATCAACTGTTGTTGGTTAACATTGCGGGGGGCGCTAACATTACTTTCATAAGTGATGTAAAATCGGAAGTACGCTGGGTTAAACCGTTGGAAACCCCCGGCTCTCTATCTGTGGGCTGCCAACTCAAAGATCTGCCCGATGAATTGCGCGCGCAATTGGTGCGGTTTGTCGATACGGAGAGGATGACAAGAGGCCAATATGACTAACCCCTGCGAGGGCGCTGAGGGCCCCATATCCTGCGTTGCCAAGGCCTCGCAGTAGTCTCTTTACCTGAGTTTGACGGCCTCCAGGTACTGCCGTACGCGTGTGATCGTATTGGCAAACAGCTTGGTACCGGTCATGGATGCGAAGATGTCATCTTCTTTACCGCAATTTTTAGCAAAGGCGGGGCCGATCAACACAGCCGGATCAGGAGCATCAGGTTCCGCGGCCATGGCTTGGACGTATCGATCCAGACGCTCTTTTAAGATCTCGAAATAGTCGATCTCCTGGCCGATCAAAAGACCGGTGGTCTCGGACAACTGTTTTGAGTAATCATTGATCGCACGCCAAAAAAGCTCCGACATTGAACTCTTTCTTTTAGGCGTCCCTTCCAGAAAATATGAGATACCCCACCCTACTGCGACGATTTTAAGAATTTGAAGCTCATACTCGACACTGTTTGGCTTGACTTGAGCTTGCTTGGGCAATTGCCCAAGGAGCCATTTGATATCATCTCGCTCAATGGCATAATTAAACAGGTCTTCAACGCCCTGCTCAATGGGGGTTTTCATATCGCTTGTATCGTTCATGCCCACCCTTCCAACACCCTTAAAGCCTATGGTTAGATCATTTATCCGGTGACGGCCTTCTATTGCCTTTACGATGCAGTACACGAACAACTACCAATTGTACAGTTTTGAGTAAACCCTATGGATGCAAAAAAAATGGCAAGAAGAATGAGAAAACATTGTCGGCGCTCAACAGACATATTGTCCATAGGATAATTAGCACTGTAGCATTCCTTCTTTTAACCCATTGATCTTTATCATCTCAGGCATTATATATGGACCGGTATAAGCTTAAAGATAATCTTTTTGGCAATGATGAGGAAGGAAGCCATGATCAAACAAGTGATGCGTTGCACGATGATATTGCTGATCGTCTTGCTGAGTACCAGTTGTGGCTACAACACACTGCAGGTGATGGAAGAGTCTGTGTTCAAGGCATGGGGCGATATTGAGTCCAATCTCCAAAGAAGAGCGGATCTGATTCCCAACCTGGTCGCCACTGTCAAGGGATACGCCGCCCATGAAAAGGAGACCCTCGAGGCGGTCATCGAGGCCCGCGCCAAAGCGACCAGCGTTCAACTGTCATCCAAAGATCTGAGCAGCCCCCAAGCCATGCAGCAAATGCTGCAGGCCCAAGGAGGACTCTCCTCTGCACTGGCCCGCCTCATGGTGGTGGTGGAACGCTACCCCAACCTGAAGGCCAATCAAAATTTTCTGGATTTGCAAAACCAATTGGAGGGAACGGAAAATCGGATCAACGTAGCGCGCCAACGCTATAATCAATCCGTCGAAAAATTCAATGGCGCGATCCGCAAGTTTCCCAACAGTCTGACCAACAGCCTAATGCTGCACCTGGAGCGCAAAGAGTATTTCAAGGCGGAAAGCGGTGCGCAACAAGCGCCCAAAATCAATTTTTAATGATGGGCAGGGCCAATCCCCTCACAGGATAGATACCCTAGATGCATATTTTCAGCTATAAAAGATTGCGATGGCTCTTTGCCGTTGCGCTCACCGTCTTGGTCAATTTTCAACCGGCGCAGGCTTTGGATATACCGCCCCTGAAGGGGCGGGTGAACGACCTGGCCAATTTGATCCACCCATCCATGTCGAACCAGCTCGAATCCGTGCTATCCCAATTGGAGCAGACCGATTCCACCCAAATCGTCGTACTGACCATCCCGTCACTGGAAGGGCAAAGCCTCGAAGAGTTCTCCTTGGCTGTGGTGGAGCGTTGGCAAATCGGTCAAAAAGATGTGGACAACGGCGTTCTGCTGCTGGTGGCCAAACAGGAGCGAAAAATTCGAATTGAAGTGGGATACGGCCTGGAGGGCAAACTTACCGACCTGATGGCAGGCCGCATCATTCGCAATGTCATGGTGCCCCAATTTAAGATGGGCCGTTTCGACCAAGGCATTATCGACGGTGTTTCGGCCATCGTGGGTGTGGTACGCGGTGAATTCAAGGCGCCCACGTCTGATCGAAAGCCAAAGGGGCGCCAGAAAAACTCGCCCGGCTTAATTGGGATTGTTGTTTTTTTCCTCCTGATCAATGTATTAGGTCGCACAAACCGCTATGTTGGGGCTGCCGCCGGAGGCGTCTTGGCCCCCATTGCAGGACTCCTCCTGCTAGGAACCGGTCTTGTGGCAACATTAATGCTCATCCCTATCGGCATCGCAGCCGGATCCTTAATTGGACTGCTGGGCGGCCCCCTCTCTTTTGGC
>JASFKE010000274.1:0-5988 GCA_050118795.1 Desulfobacteraceae bacterium
GCCAGCAGCCGATGGGCAGCTCCGGCGCCTCTTGTTTTATAATTTCGATAACTTTGGGTATAAGCGGCAGACGCCCCAGCTCCGTGATGTTTTCCGGAATTTGCACTTCATCCATGGAAGACCACCTTTTTTCCGGAATCGTCGGATACAAAATATCTTCCGAATCCTCGTATAGGCTGATCCGGTTCCCCATGGCTTCGGACTCCATGGTCATGTCATAGGGGATGACCACACAGTCGAATCCCATCAACTTCGCCGACCAGATGGCCGACCGGGCCATTCGTTCGGCATCCGTGTGGATTGTCGCGAAATTATACCCGGATTTTTCGATCCCCGGCATCACCACCATTCCCATTCCGCTGAAAAAAGGCATGGTGTCGATGGGCTCTTTTCTCAGCAGCCGCATCACACGTTCTTTGGGTGTCAATTGAGCCATCATTCAAACCCCTTTCTCGATCTCGCGTTCTTGCCTGAATACAATGGTGAGTTAACCAGCTATAGTGATTTAAGCTGCTCCACAAAATCCGGGAACAATTTGAAAAGCGGATGATTCGGATCTTTGGGCAGTTTTTTGGTTTCCGCATAGACCCCTGACGCCAGAAAGGCCTCTGCCTGGGCCACTGCCGGCATAATTCGGGCGGCGCCGACCATGGGACCGGAAAAAATCATGTCGTGATAATAAAACGCCGAAAGGGCTTCCAGAGCGGCATCCGTGGCCGACCACCCTTTAAACCCCCATAAATCCTTGAAGCGTTTCAGGTCCATGTAGGAACCGTTGCTGGGTGCGCTGGCTGCGGGAAACCCCCATTTTTCTTTGATCATCCGGTTGGCAATTCCGCAAAAGGCCGTTGCCGGACCGTTCATTACCGATGAGTCGACAAAAATGCTTTGGAACTCCGCGCCGACTTTTTCAATGGCGTCCAGTAATTTGTGCATCCCTGTCATACGGCCACCGGGCAGCTGGTCGTCCTGGTCAAAGGTCACCAGCAGGACATGTTTGACACCTATTTGCGAAATTTCCCGAATCTCCGTTTCCAGATCTTTTTCCCATACCGTCAGGCTGTTGTAGAACATTCGATCCAACAACCCCTTCTCGGCACAATAGGCGGCGCCCTCGAGTTTGGGCTTCATCACCCAGGCATCGATACAAAACGGCATATCGCTTGTGGAACTTACAAAATCGATGAAAAGCCTGAACTCCCTGCCGTTGTTGGCCACAATATCGGCCATACCCGGAATACCCGTCTCCCGGGTCAACCGCTCCTGGGTTTTGAGCAGCTGTTGGGCGTACTTTTCGTCAAACCCCTCCTTGCGCTTGCCCGTGAATACCTTGTCCCCTTTCTGAAAAATGGAATTCACGCAAACGCATGGGTACTCACCGGGCTGGCCGCCAAACTTAACCCCCCCCACCTCACATACTTTCTGTTCGGTCTCCAATTGAAACATGGTCTCTCCTCCATCTTGTGTTTTTATTTTTATTAAATTCTGATCCCTATCTTACTGAGGCGTGACATCCATGGTTGAATCAACACGCCTGGGATGGATGAGATTTAAAAACCGCATCATGCTAAAACCAATCCGCATGCTGAAGCCGGCAAATGCCTTCCGCCGGTCATTTTGCATGGTAAACAGTCTCTTGGAAAAATGCTATCGTCCGGGGGATGATTTATTGGAGGATGGGGGACTATTTTGCGATAGGGCTATAGATGGAGTTCAACAATGCCCAAGTGGATGGCGAATTGAATCAATTGGGCAATATTGTCCATCTCGAGCTTTTCCATGATGTTGGAGCGGTGGCTCTTGACGGTGCTCGGACTCAAACACAGGATGTCGGCAATTTGCCTGGTGGAGCGGCCCTCGGCAATCATCTGAAAGACTTCTCTCTCTCGATTGGAAAGCCTGTTATAGAGATCATCCTGGTGTGATTTTTTCTTCAGCGACAGGTAATCTTCAATAACTTTGTCGGATATGGAAGGACTCAGATAGGTGCTTCCTTTCACGGCGGTATGGATGGCGTTGATAATATCCGTACCGGTCGAAGATTTGAGCAGGTATCCGGAAGCGCCGAGACTGAAAAGTTCACTGATGTAACGGTCATGGGAGTGCATGGAGAGAATGATGACCTTGGTTTGGGGGCAGACTTTTCTGATTTGCCGGGTAGCCTCGATGCCGTTCAACATGGGCATCGCAATATCCATCAGGACGACATCCGGCTTCAGCTTTTCGACATTGACAACTGCCTGGCGACCGTTTTCCGCTTCTCCGACGACCTGCAGATTGGGCTCTGCTTCCAACAGCTTTGCCAGCCCCTGGCGGACAATGGTGTGATCATCGGCGAGAAAAATGGTGATCTTCTTATTCATCATGGTGAGGCTCGTTCAGAGGAATTTTTATTCTGATATGGGTCCCTTTTCCCCTGGCGGTCTGCAGGGAGAAACTTCCGCCCAGCATGGATGCGCGTTCGCGCATGGACAACAGGCCCAATGAATCTTTGTGCTGGTTTAATTCGAATGCATCAAATCCCGCACCGTCATCCTTAGCGGCAAAAATGATATGGGGATAGCTTTTGACAATTGAAAGCTTAAAATGCTTTGCACCCGAGTGTTTCAAGGTGTTGGTGAGCGCCTCCTGGGAGAGTCTGTAGAGCACGGTTTCGATTTCGGGGTTCAACCGCTTCTCAAATCCCACCATTTTAAAATCAATTTTTATTTCAGAGTGTTTGGCGATACTCGTCATGTACGAGTCAAGGGCCGGTTCAAGCCCCATATCACTTAACAGCGCAGGGTGCAGGGTGTAGGAGAGGCGGCGAATATCCTGGTAGGTGCGGTTGATCCGTCGCTTGACGTCAAAAATAAGCCCTTTGGTGGATTCGGATTCGGCTGACAGATTTTTACAGATGGTCTCCAGGGTGAAGTTGATACCGGTCAGGGCTTGACCGGCCTCGTCGTGCAGTTCCCGGGCGATTCGCCGACGCTCCAATTCCTGGGACTGAAAAAGCCTGGCGGTCAGCCCTTTGAGTTCTTCGCGATGTTTATGGATGGTCATCAACAGCCTGGCATTTTCTACAGCGCCTCCCAGAAAATTTCCAAGCGATCCCAGCAGGTGCAGGTCCTGCTCGGTGAGATCTCTATTTGGTGGAATATTCAGCGCCAGGAAACCGGAAGCCTTCTCCTTGGCGGTAATTAAAAAACAGGTGAGCCGCACGCAGCCGCAAGTTCCGCCCCCCTCCAAGCTGGCGCAGAACGGCGGGAAACTGGGTTTGGGCTCAAGGGTAAAGTTCTTGCTCTGCAACGATTCCATGAGCATTTGATCATGCAGTCGCACCTTGCAGGTGCCGGCCCCCTTGGGCTCCAATAAACCTTGCTGAACCCTCAGGGAGATGGCCGACGCATCATGGTCGGTCAAAAAGATTCCTCCGGCCGTCAGGTTCAAAACCTCCAGAACATTCGTTAGAGCGGTCATCAGGATATCATCCAGGTCCTGGGTCGCATTCATCACCAGCGCCACGGCGTTTAGAAGTGATAACTCCCGATGATGCTTTTGCAGTTCCCGGATGGCATCCATTCTGGCCGTGATGTCTTTGACGATGCCCTCGTACCCGACGATGGCGTTGTTTTCGGATCTGACGGCATTGCCGCTCAACAAACAATGCATCCGGGTTCCGTCTTTTCTTCTGAAACCGGCCTCAAAATCTTTGACGTACCCGTAGCGGTCGATCTGCTTTTTAAACACCTCCCAATGCATGGGATTATGATACACCTGTTCAATTGAAGATAGTGACAGGAGCTCTTTTTTACTGCCGTATCCCAGCAGATCCAGGGCTGCCGGGTTCACGTCTTTGATCGCGCCCTGTTTGGATGTGATAAAAATCATCTCCTTGGAACCTTCGAAAATACGCCGGTATTTGCTTTCGGAAAGCATGAGATTATCTTCGAGGCGTTTGCGTTCCGAAAAATCCTTGAACACCTGTACGCCGCCGACAATATTTCCGATTTGATCTTTCAGCACGGAGATACTGGAGATAATGGACTTGGTCTTGCCGTCCATGGTCGTTACATCAAATACATGGTTGTAGAGATTCTTTTTCAGCCGGTTGCGCTTTTTGCTGAAACATCCGATCTGGCAGGTGGTTGTTTTGAATATTTTCCGGCAGTGCATACCGATGGCGTCTGAGGAGCAAACGCCCGTGATTCGCTCGGCCGCCCGATTAAAATAGGTGATCCGGCCCTCCCTGTCCATGGTAAAGAGGCCGTCAGGCAGATTGTCAAGGATTCGGAGCAGGTCTTCCTCTTTTTTAGCGGTGGTGTCATTGCCCCCGGGCTGCTGCCGGCGCGGGACCCGCATCACTGTTCTTGGATCGTTTGCCAATGTTGGGATATCCTTATGATTCAATGCCAACCAGGATCGTACCGGAGCCCTTTTCATCCACCGCGTCGAAGTACTGCTCTTTTAGATAAATATCGGCAGGCGTGCAGGGATTGGCATAAATGATGGAACTACATTCAAACTGATCATCCTCTACAAGGCACCACTCCGCCGGAAGGCATGGGATTTCAAAAAAGCATATTTTTTTCATGATATCCTGGGGAAAAGAGATCTTGTCCTTATAAACGACAAAATTCTTGTGCATAAACCAGACATCTTCGCGATTGGACAGCCTGGCAATGACCCCCTTGTCCCGAACCTCTTCCCCCACGATCTCATCGCCCTTTTTCAAGACCAGGGTGGCATGGCATCCCCAGGAAAAGTCCATATTGGTAAGGGCCACATATACCAAATCGCAATGGAGAACCTTTGTGACACCGACATTGACAACTTTGCCCAACCCCATTAAGGACTGCTTCTGAGCATCCGCCTCAATTTTTGTGATCTTGGCGCGGTCTTCAAAGGCAAAAGGTCTTGCCCGGTTGATCCCCTTCACCTTTTCAAGGGTGGAGACCAACAGTGCATCGGTTTCGTTTTTGGCCATGATCAATTCGCCCCCTGATGCCCATCTTTTTCCGGCAAAGATTCACCATCGGACGTTAGAAGTTTAAAAAGTTTGAACTCTTTTTCACTGCAAGCCCTTTCACATCTGCGGCAGGCGACGCCGTCACACAGTGCCAGGTTAATGGTGATGGCACAGCCATCATCGAGTTCCTCCAGAGAAAGGGCATTTTCAGGACACTCTTCGATGCACGCGCGGCATACGATACACTCTTTAAAACAGACCGTCCTGCAGTCGCCGATATCGGTGATGATTTTAAGCCCCATCACGCCAAGGTCGGGAATGTCTTTTTCCACGGTCTTGATCACTTCGGGGATATCCGTCACCTCCTGCAAAGGCGGGAGACCGTACTTTTTTAAAAATTTCTGGTACTGGACAATGGGCATCCCCTCCGTCCAATGGGATAATTCTAAAATATATACCTTTTCAAATACCTTGGACTCGGCAAACATGCAATGGTGTTGTCGCAAATCATCGGCGACCTGTTTCATGTTCCACAGGTGTTGAACATCCTGGACCATATCCCGGGCCATGGCCAGGGAGGTGTTTCCCACCTGATAGATCTTTTTGACCCTTGCCGGTATCATACCGATATCCTGGGCCTTGAGGGCATCCACATAGGTACCGGAGGCGCCCGACATGTAGGCGGTTTCAATATCTTCCAGCCGGATGCCCGCCTCCTGGCAAAGGGTGATGTGACCGGCCCGCACCGATCCGATGGCCTTGCCGGCCTCCAGAAGATCTTTCTCCGTGAACTTGACGCCGTTGGGCAGATGAATTTCGGTATCCGGGGTATTGATCCTGGGGATCCGGATGAGTTTGGCCTTCAATCCCTGGCTCAGCATGGCAATGACCCCGGTTCCGGTGATTCCCAAGGCTTCCAACTCGCCTGCCTGCCGGACGTTACCAGTGGTGGGATCCACACTGTCGCCGGGCCTCGGAGACATCTCGTGATCGAGGATGGTCGCTTTCAGATGACCGGGTAGAGGCTGATTCGAACC
>JASFKE010000275.1:0-5979 GCA_050118795.1 Desulfobacteraceae bacterium
AAATAGTTCCGAAATCAGCGTCCGCCCTTTGAATCCGGTATAGCCACAGGACTTGCAGCCCATTCCCTTATAAAATGTGAGGTGGTCTGGATATGTGTTAAAAAGCTGGCGCCACTCCTCTTCGGGGGGATCATATTTGAGGCGGCATGTTGGGCATGTCTTGCGCACCAGCCGTTGAGCCAGCACCCCGATCAGGCTGGAGGCGATTTGGCCGAGTTCAATATCCAGGTCCAGCAGGCGCGATACGGCACTGACAGCATCATTGGTGTGCAGGGTGCTGAGCATCAAGTGACCCGTCTGGGCGGCGTCAAAGGAGATGCTGGCAGTTTCGTCATCACGAATTTCACCCACCAGAATGACGTCCGGATCCGACCGTAAAAAGGAGCGCAGCAGCCGAACAAAGTTGAGTCCGATCTTGGGTTTTACCTGGGTCTGCATAATTCCCGGAAAGCTATACTCAATGGGATCTTCGGCGGTGATGATCTTGATGCCCGGATGATAGATGTATCGCAAGGCCGCATATAAGGTGGATGATTTGCCGCTGCCGGTGGGCCCGCATACCAACACCATGCCGGCGGAACTTTTGAATAATTTTTTTAAGGGCTCCAATACATGGGGCGAGTGGTTGAGACCTTCCAATTCGACTTTGACTTTACGGGAGTCCAGAATGCGTATGGTGACGTTTTCGCCTACGATGGCCGGACAGGTCGCTACCCGAAAGTCAAGGTCATAACGCCTGTCTTTTTCGGAGTCATAGTAGTTGACACGAAAAACGCCGTCCTGTGGCAGGCGGCGTTCGGCTATGTCCAGGTTGGACAACACCTTGATGCGGGAAATAATGGCGCTGGGCATCTCTTGCAGTTTTTCATTGAGCCAGTCGATTTCAACCTCTTTACAGACACCGTCTGTGCGATAACGCAACCGGGCTCCCTGTCGGTCCTGTTCAATGTGGATGTCACTGGCGTCTTTGCTGATGCCGAGGCGGATGATATAATCCACTACCTGTTCGGTCAGCATATCGTCGGCTTGGGCGGCCTCCTCTTGGAGCTTGTCTTCCCTCGGATCGAGTTTCAGCAGTTCCATATCCTGGATGTCTTCGACCCCATTGTTGGTGCGGCTTGGGGATGAAGCACCGTATAGGGTGGCAAACAGCTCTCTATACTTTTTCTGCCTGATCAGCACCGGTTCCACTTTTAGATCGGGATAGAGCCTGTTGAGGCCTGCGATGCTGGAGGTGTTGCCAGGATTTGCGATGCCGATTTGGAACTTGCCATCCCATAGACACAGGGGCAGAATGTTGTGTTTACGGGAATATTTTTCTCCCACGACCCCGGTTAGCATACGCAGTTGGCGAGAGTCGAACTCAAACCCGTCCAGGGTTCGGTACGGTATGTTGAATTGCCGTGAAAGGGCCATATAAAGTTGGTCTGCGGTGATGGCCCCTTGGTCCAGCAAGCAGTGTCCCAATTTTCTTCGTGTCTGGTGTTGGTTTTGTATGGCTTTTTGGTACTGTCTCTCTGAAATCAAGCCCTGTTTGATGAGAATGTCTCCAAGTTTCAGCTTCTTGTCATATTTCGGGAGTATGTAGTTCAAATCATCAATGGTGACCCGATTTAAATCGCACAGAATCTCGCCAATGGTGCGATGGCCGCTCTTGATGCGTATGGCCTTGTCCAGGTCGGCTTCGTCGATCAATCCCAGATTGTTCGCCAGTTCTCCGATTCGGACGCTGTTTTTTTGTTGTTGCAGCAGGGCTTCCAACTGGGACTGGGTAATCACGCCGCGACGAACCAGTGATTGCCCCAGCCGTTCATGGGGATTTTTCTGCTCCAGGGCCTCCTGGAGCTTTTTTTCTCCGATGAGATTTTTTTCCTTTAACAGTGTGCCGAGGTTTTTGCGCAGATCAGGATGGTTGAGCAGTCTGTCCAGGTCTGGACCACTGATCATCTTGTTTTTTACCATCAATTCGCCCAACGGCTGAGACGCTTCCTGGGCCCCTCTTTTTTGGACCTCCAAAGCACGCTTTAAATCGCTGTTTTGAATGAAGCCCTCTTTAATCAATAATTCACCAATGCGCAGAGCAGGGAGTTTTTTCCGGGTGGCCAATTTTGGGATCGACTGAGTGGTTTGCATCTAAAGATCTCCTACAGTTGTTTAATGAACCCAATTTCCTTAACACAATACGGTGGGGCGCATCAAGGTCACTGAATTTTCAGACCAAATGAACCTTGTGGAATTAATATATAAACCACTTTGATCCACAATGTAATTTGTGCTTTAACTAAGAAAGATCATTATAGAAATTGTAATCATAATATGACTTTTTTCTTGACAGACTCTTAATAATGTAACTAATGTGGTTTAAAGTGGAAAAATATGGTGGTTTATGTTTCGAGGGAGCTCTAATCATAGCCTTGATCCCAAGGGGCGGATTATCATTCCATCCCGGTTTCGTGATGTGATTCGCGCCGGGGGTAGTGATGCTGTCATGCTCACACGTATGGACAAGAGCCTCTATGCATATACTTTGAGTGAGTGGCAAAAGATTGAAGATCGCATATTGGATTTAGCCGAGAAAAGCGATTACATGCGCCGGTTCCGACGGGTGTTTGTGGGAAACGCTTTCGAGTGCCAATGCGACAAGCAGAGCCGGGTGCTGATTCCGCCGTCCCTTCGCAACTACGCGGAGTTGGTTAAAGAGATCGTTTTAGTCGGCGTGTTGGATCATTTTGAGGTTTGGTCGAAAGAAAATTGGGAAAAGGAAAATGATGCCATGGAAATCGATATGTCGAAAGAGGAGGTGCGCAACGAGATCTCCAGATTAGGGCTTTGATCTCATGACGTTTCGGCACGTGAGCGCCATGCTGCAAGAGGCCGTCGCGTGTTTAGCCTGCCGGCCGGGAGGTACCTATGTTGACGGCACCTTGGGTGGTGCCGGTCATGCCCGCGCTATTTGCCAACAGATGATGCCCGATGGACGATTGGTGGGGATCGATCAAGATGCCGATGCCGTTGCCAATGCCCGGCGTGTTCTGGAACCCTATTTAGATAACATCCAACTCTTTCATGGTAATTTTAGTCATCTTTCCGATTATCTGGACCAACTTAAAATACCGGCTGTAGACGGTATTTTGCTGGATCTAGGCCTGTCCCAACATCAGTTGGAAGCCAGCGGCAGGGGGTTTAGCTTCAGCAAGGATGAACCGTTGGACATGCGGATGGATACACGAAACACGACAAACGCGGCAGATTTGGTGAATCGGCTTGAGGAAAAGGAGCTTTCTCGTATCTTTATGCAATATGGCGAAGAGCGTTGGTCCAAACGGATCGCTCGTGCTGTGGTCGATGCACGCGGCCAAGGTGATATTCAGTCATCCCGGCAATTGGCCGAACTGATCTGTGCAGCTGTTCCCGCCAAGGCGGCGGCCAAGCAAAAAATTCATCCGGCGACGCGTGTTTTTCAAGCATTGCGTATCGCCGTAAATCAGGAACTTGATCGGCTGGCGCAGTTTTTAGAGTCGTCTCTGGATCTATTATCTTCAAAGGGAAGACTTTGTATTTTGTCGTTTCACTCCCTTGAAGATCGAATGGTCAAGCACAAATTCAAAGCATTCGCTGCGGGCTGTGACTGCCCTCCGGATATGCCGGTATGTGGATGCGGCAAACAGCCGCGGGTGCGGTTGTTGACCCGAAGGGTCCTCAGGCCCACTGCTGAGGAAGTAAAGCGCAATCCTATGGCGCGCAGCACGCGCCTGAGAGCCATTGAGAAGCTGTGATGCTGATTGCGTTTTAGTATTGGTTTAGTATACACATCGCCGGATGAGAAATTTATGACCCATAAACCCAATGTTAAAAAAGCTTCCGGTAAGAAAATAACCTGGGTCTGGGCCACGATTCTGGTGATTTTTATCGGGGAGTTGTTTTTTTACACCTGGTGCCGTGTTCAATGCGTTCAAGTTGGAATGGGCATCTCGGCAGAACGCCGGAAGCAAGAGCAACTCAAGACAATGCGCAACAGCTTGAAGATTGAATTGGCGCGTTTAAAAGCGCCGGAGCGGATATCCTATATCGCGCGTAAAAAATTGGGATTGGACATGCCGGAACCTTCAAAAACCATTATGGTGCCTTAACCATGGATGTTAGAAAACGCCGCGCCCGCAGAGCCGCCTTTGTAGGAGCTTTTTTCATGCTCTGGTTGGTCGGCATTGGTGTGCGTGCCGGTTATTTGCAGATCTATCGCGGTCAATGGCTCCAGGACCAAGCCGAGGGGCAAGTCAAAAAGGAGCTGACCATACATGGCAAGCGCGGCACGATCTATGATGCCCGCCATCAAGCCATGGCCGTCAGCATTGAAACCCCTTCAATAGCGGCATACCCCGGCAGTATTGTAAACAAAACCAAGGCGGCATCACTGTTGGCCAAGACCCTGGGATTGAAACCCGACCTGGTCCGGCGTAAACTGGCCGGCGGGAAACATTTCGTCTGGCTGAAAAGGCAGGCATCTCCCAAAGAGGCCGAAGCCGTTAAAGCTTTAAAACTCAAAGGCGTGGACTTTTTACCGGAGCACCAGCGGTTTTATCCCAATACGACCTTGGCGGCCCAGGTGCTGGGCTTTACCGGGATAGACGGCCATGGTTTGGAGGGGCTGGAATTTTATTATGATCGCCAGCTCAATGGGGGTGAGCACAAAGTTACTATTTTAAAGGACGCTCTGGGAAGAGGCTTCGATGCGGATCAATTGTCCGGGCTTCAGCAAGCCGGCAATAATCTGGTGTTGACCCTGGATCGCCATATTCAATATATAGCCGAACAGGCCCTCTCCGAGGCCGTAACGAAGTATAAGGCCAAATCCGGTTTGGCCATCGTCATGAATCCAAAAACCGGGGCCCTGCTGGCCATTGCCCATGATCCTGTTTTCAATCTCAATACGTATCGAAAATACGATCGCACGGTATGGCGCAATCGATCCATTACAGATCCTTTTGAGCCGGGTTCTACTATGAAAATATTCAGCGTGGCGGCTGCATTGGAAACCGGTACGATGGATTCCGGCACCATATTTTATTGTGAGAACGGCACCTATCCCGTCGGGGGGCATACGGTTCACGATACCAAATCTTACGGGTGGCTCTCTTTGCAGCAGATCGTTAAGTATTCGAGCAATATCGGGGCAGTCAAATTGGTTGAGAAGATGGGAAACCGTACCCTTTTTGACAGCCTGCAAAAGTTTGGTTTCGGCCGGCGCACCCGAATCGATTCCCCTGGAGAATCCACTGGGTCTTTATCCCACTACAAGCGATGGACATCCGTGGATGCCGGCGCCATCGCGTT
This sequence comes from Desulfobacteraceae bacterium, assembly GCA_050118795.1. Taxonomy (GTDB): domain Bacteria; phylum Desulfobacterota; class Desulfobacteria; order Desulfobacterales; family Desulfosarcinaceae; genus JARRKU01. The sequence continues at coordinate 5,332 of JASFKE010000275.1, forward strand.
CGGTCAAGGTGTTTCGGTCACCGGTTTGCAGTTGATCACCGCTGTGGCCGCATTGGCCAATGACGGATTGGCGATGCAGCCCCATATCGTTCAGGCCATTACCGATCCTAACGGAAAGTTGATATGGAACGTGGAGCCCAAGTCAACGGGACAGGTGGTTTCGGTAAAAACAGCACGCACGGTCAGGCGCATTATGCGCACCGTGATCACGCCGGGCGGCACGGGTATCAATGCAGGGTTGGATGGGTATGATGTATGTGGCAAAACCGGCACGGCACAAAAAATCGATGAGGACGGAGGATATGCCTCCAACAAATATGTCAGCTCGTTTGTCGGGTTCGCACCCGCGCAGCAACCGGCATTGACCGTGCTGGTGATCGTGGACGAACCCCAGGGCTCGTATTATGGAGGCGTTGTCGCAGCACCGGTTTTCAAAAAAATCATAAAAGAGACTTTGGGCTATCTGAACATTGTGCCCAACAACAGTCTGCAGAGGCTCTAGATCGTTAGAGAGGTGAAGATTTCCAGATGAAACTGGATGAATTGATAAGCAGTACCGGCCGGATGACGATCGGTAGTGATGGATCCGATTCCCAACGTACGTGCAATCCCAAGATCAATACCATCACATGTCGAGCCCAGGAGGTC
>JASFKE010000276.1:0-5975 GCA_050118795.1 Desulfobacteraceae bacterium
TGCTATGGCACCGGGCTGGAAAGCATGGAGTATCTCTATTCCAAAGACTGCCACCGGGACGAGACTGTCTGACCGGCCTGCCCCCCTTTCCATAATTCTGACATGTTAATGCTCTTTCATTTCGTGATGGCAGTTTGCCCAACCTTGCCAAAGCGCGACCATTTCAAGGCCGGCCAGTAGATATAGTCCACGCGGCCTTTGACATCAGCCAGGGGGATGGGGCCGAAGTGGCGGCTGTCGCGGCTGTGGGCGCGGTTGTCGCCCAGGACGAAGCAGTGGCCGTGGGGTACGGTGAGTTTTGCCAAGTTGTCGGTTTTGTCGCCTTCGATCATGATGGGGTAGTCCTGACGATGGTTTCGTTCTTTTAGATAGGCTGTTGCCTTTTTCGCATCGAAGTTGATCTGTTGGGGATAAAGATTACTGTACTGCAGGGGCTGATCATTGATCCAGAGGTTATTGTTCTTGATCTCGATACTGTCTCCCGGCAGGGCCACAAGGCGCTTGATATAATATTGTCTTCGATCGTCCGGATAGACAAAAACCACCATGTCGCCGCGCTGGGGAGGATGTATCCCATAGACAGCCTTGTTCAGAAGCACCATGTCGCCCGGTAAAATGCCGGGCGCCATGCTGGTGCTCGGGATTTTAAACGCCTGCAAAAGGTGTTGGCGAATGGTGCCGGACATGTTGGTCGGATAGCCCACGGCCACCACGATCATTATCAGGTAGAGATACCAGCGGTTGTACTCCCTGGGCTCATAATTGGAACCGATACGGCGAGCCAAAAGCCCGGCATCCACGACGGCGTAGAAGAACAGGGCCACCATCAGGGCGACGGATCCGAGCACCATCAGCAAAAGAGCGGTTGATGCGGCACTCTGAGCCGCCCTGACCATGATCGGGGCAAAGGCGAAACTGACAAAAAACAGAATCAGGCCTTTGGTCAGGCGGCCGCAATAGATGTGTCCCAAACCGGTGGCAGCAATGGACAATAAAACGGCTACGACAGGTCTGCGGACAATTGAATCGGCGGTTTTCGATGGGGTGTTCATAAGGGACTCCCGAATAAGAGGTTTGCAGTGACATAGAACAGCCGGAAGATGCCAAGCAGCACCATGGAGATGGCGGCCGCCCAGTTCATCAAGCGTTGGCCGATGTCGCCGGATGCTTTGGATTGAGCCCTTCCGGGGGCCGGTGCCTGATGTTCGATGGACTTGACGATCCGCCGGGAAAATCCTTCCGGCACCGAAGCCTTCCGGCGATGGTTGATCCATTGGGTGTAAAGGTAATCGTCATTCATGGCTTAATTGCTCATTTTGCTAAGTGATTGTTTCAACTTGGCCCGTATCCGAGCCAGTCGTGACTTGACAGTGCCCAGGGGCAGATTCTCGATGCGGGCGATTTCGGCATAGGAAAGTCCTTCCAGTTCCGCCCACACGAAAATACCGCGATCCTGAAACGGCATGGCCGCCAGCACCGCATCCAGGTGTCTGAAGCACTCTTTGACCATCAGATCGTCCACAGGTGTTCGCGTTTGGACCATCTCGGGCAATTCCGGCAGCAGTGTCTCGCGTTTTTTACGCCGGGCATTCAGGGCACGGTTGCGGGCAATGGCATATAACCAGGATCGAAAGCTGCCCTTTTGGGGATCGAACCGCCGGATTTGAGAAAATGCCGATAAAAAAACATCCTGTGCCAAATCTTCGACCATTGCTCCTGGGACAAGATTCGACAAAATCCGGAATACAGCCGATTGATAGTGATGCACGATGGATTCAAATGATAGTGTATCACCGGATTGTACCTGTGAAATGATCTCTTTTTCCCGGCTTGGATTCATATTCCTCTTCAGCGGATACCTGACAGCTTGGGTTTGAAGCAAGATTGAAACCCGATATCTATTTTGAGTTTACAATCCATTGCACCTCTGTAAATGCCCTATAACTATCAATACAAATGACGGATGGAAAAGTTCCAAGAAAATAAAAAAGAGAGGTACTTTATTATTTGTAAATACAATTAAAATTCCCTAAACACACAGACAATTGCTGACGATGCGCAATTAAACTTGACCCTTGACCGTCGAATGTGTTATTGATTCAGCGACTTACTTTTAGGTCTATTTCACTTTAGGCATCGGCCTGAAGGTAATCATACGATCCAATCTTAATTGTAATATCTCTGATTTTCAAGAATTAGGCGCAGCATCCACCTATCCGGTCATGATTCGGACCCGATATTTTGTTGTGTGAAATCATCGTCACGGGTGCAGCGCAAAAAATAATTTACGGCATGCATAGCGTTAAACAAACTTGTCATCCAAACAAGAGCCGGGAAGATCGAGATTTTATAAAAATAGGGCGCGCCTTGTGCGGAAGCTGACTTTCAGAAGCTGACTTTTAATAGATGGAAAGGAGAGAACCACGGATGAGAACATCTTGGTGACACTGGCCCACCACCTGCCTAAATAGAACATCACCGACATGGCGTTTGAATTCGGAGAGGATAATGCCGTCGCCATCACGGAAATCATAGCAGCCTTGACTCTCACGCCCCAAAAACGTTTGCAGCGATGGGGTTTACTCCATACGAATTCAATTTTTTGGCGAAGCGGTGAAACGCTATCAAAATGCTCTACCCGAATACAGTAATATTGTAATGTCCAATCCTGCAACTGCTTCGTCGGCCAAACAAAAGGCCACCGACACTTTTCAAAAAATGCAGAAAAATTTTCACCGGGAAAATAAATAGTGGAAAATGGTATGATGAAATCATAAAAATGGTAGGGTTCACTATGCAAGTAGATACTATATTATTTTTAATAATTTTTCTGGTTATGGTTGTTGATTTTTTTCTTTTTGTCTTTTTCGGACAAAAAACGGTTCAAAGACTCAGGAAAAATCCTGCAATTCAGGATTTTTTAGGGACTGAGCCCATCAGCGGGTGGGACATATTTCATATCGTGAATGCTTTGGCCTTGCCAAAGCAATTCACCAGCAAAGTGAGACAATCCGGGCTTGCTGCACGCTTTGCCGATGCCGACATTTTGGAAAAACATGTAACACGGTTTGACGTGGTGCTGGCAAAATTATTTATTGGATTGCTGCTATCCTGGACTTCAGCAATAGTTATTTTTATGCTTGTGTATTAACCCTGATAATGAGGCAGGGCGGCCATGGGGCCGCCCTGCGGATAAACAGCTGTAATCAAATAATTTTAGATGTTCAGTGCCGACGGCGGTTTATTTTACGCGACCTTCACGCCATGCCTGGATCAGCTTATCGTAATTCACGGTTTCTCCTTTGGGTTTCTCATTGGCCAATTTCGCTTTAGGTGAACCCGGTTTGTCGAGCCAGTAGGACTCTTCGCGCTCTTTGTTCAATTTGGGACCCTTTTCGCCCTGGACGCCTGAACGGGCAATCCGCTTGAGGATTTTGTCCTGCTCCCGGGCCAGGTTATCCATGGCCGTGGAGACGGTCACTTCACCGGCGACGGCTTCACCAATGTTCTGCCACCACAATTGGGCCAATTTGGGATAATCCGGCACGTTGGTGCCGGTGGGAGTCCATGCCACGCGAGCCGGGCTGCGGTAAAATTCCACCAGCCCGCCCAGCTTGGGGGCGCGATCGGTGAAGGATTTGTGCCGGATATCGCTGTCACGGATGGGTGTCAGGCCGACGTGGGTTTTCTTCAAGGAGACGGTTTTGCTGACACAGAACTGTGCAAACAACCAAGCTGCCTTGCGACGTTTTATCGGCGTGGACTTCAACAAGGTCCATGAGCCGCAATCCTGGTAGCCCAGTTTCTGGCCCTCTTCCCAGTAAGGTCCGTGGGGAGAAGGGGCCATGCGCCATTTTGGGGTGCCGTCGGCGTTGACCACCGGGGTACCCTCTTCCACCATGGATGCGGTAAAGGCCGTGTACCAGAAAATCTGCTGTGCCACGTTGCCTTTGGCCAGGCTTGGCAAAGATTGGTAGAAATCCATTCCCAGAGCACCCGGGGGTGCATATTTCCGCAACCATTCCATGTATTTGCGCAGAGCGTATTTAGCCGCCGGTCCGTTGGCGGCGCCGCCGCGGCTTACGCTGGAACCCACAGGACGGTTATTTTCATCTACACGGATTCCCCATTCGTCGACGGGTTTGCCATTGGGGATGCCTTTGTCGCCGGCGCCGGCCATGGAGAGCCAGGCGTCCGTGAAACGCCACCCTAAATCAGGCGCTTTTTTGCCATAGTCCATATGGCCATATACGGCTTTTCCATCAATCTCGCCAACCTGCTCAGAGAAGAACTCAGCGATATCTTCATAGGCCGACCAGTTGACCGGCACGCCCAGGTCATATCCATACTTTTTCTTGAATGCCTTTTTAAAGTCATCCCGGCTAAACCAATCATAGCGGAACCAGTAAAGGTTGGCAAATTGCTGATCCGGCAGCTGGTAAAGTTTCCCGTCAGGACCGGTTGTAAAAGATTTACCCATAAAGTCTTCAACGTCCAAGGTCGGCAGGGTGACATCTTTACCGTCGCCGGCCATCCAGTCGGTCAAATTTACGACATGGCCATACCGCGAATGGGTGCCGATCAGGTCGGAATCGTTGACATAGGCATCGAAGACATTTTTTCCGGACTGCATCTGAACTTGTAGTTTTTCGATGACGTCGCCTTCCTGGATCAGGTCATGGGTCACCTTGATGCCGGTAATCTCTTCGAAGGCTTTGGTCAGTGTCCCGCTTTCATACTCGTGGGTGGGAATGGTTTCGGAGACCACCTTGATTTCCATGCCCTTGAAAGGCTCGGAGGCTTTGATGAACCACTCCATCTCTTTGAGCTGCTCTTCTTTCGAAAGGGTGGAGGGTTGAAATTCACTGTCCACCCATCTCTTCGCGGCGGCCATGTCGGCGCTGGCCGTGCCGCAAAAAACAACCGCCATGACCGCGGCCAGCAGCATCCCCAGCAGCATCCATAGACCTTTTGTCTGAAAATTCCTACGCATAAGCAATCCTCCTGTGTTAATCATCGGTAACTACAGTGAGACCTTTGATGACGATCCCGGACCGCATCTGCCAAAAGGATCCCATCATCGGACCTCGGCTCTCATTTTAAGCTTTAAGATAATTATCTTAACGCCTGCATATATTCGAATCGATTTTCGTGGCGCGCCAAGCGTAGGTGCCGCCGATGGGCACTACCCCCAGCGCATTACAACAACCATCCAGAGCAAGGAGATCGCCGTGGCGACAAACAGTGAGAAATCAGTAAATCCGATCCAGGCCAGGTGAATATACCCGCTGCTGAGCAGCCCGATAAAAAGGCGGTCTCCGCGGGTTGTGGAAATAGGTAGAAATCCGCGCCGTGTTATGCTGGGATGAATTATCTGCCATACCGTCATGGCGCATAGCATCAAGATAATGGTGGTAAAAAAAATGGCTGTAAACGGCGTCCAGGCCATCCATTCCAGGTTCATGATCTAATCCCTTCTTTAGACGCGCCCCAAGGCGAACCCTTTGGCCATGTGGTTGCGCACAAACCAAATAACCAGTGCACCTGGAACGATGGTCAGCATGCCGGCCGCGGCCAGCAGGCCCCAGTCCAAGCCGCCGGCGCTCACCGTGCGCGTCATGGTTGCGGCGATGGGTTTGGCTGCCGTTGTGGTCAGCGTCCGGGCAAAAAGCAGTTCCACCCATGAAAACATAAAGCAGAAAAAGGCGGTGACGCCGACCCCTGATCGAATCAGGGGTAGAAAAATTGTAATAAAGAATCGCCCAAAAGAGTAACCGTCTATATAAGCGGTCTCATCAATCTCTTTGGGAACGCCGGACATGAAACCTTCAAGGATCCAAACAGCCAGCGGTACGTTGAAAAGGCAGTGGGCCAAGGCCACGGCAATATGCGTATCGATCAACCCGAAGGTGGAGTAAAGCTGAAAAAAGGGAAGCAAGAAAACGGCTGCGGGGGCCATTCGGTTGGTCAGCAGC
>JASFKE010000277.1:0-5966 GCA_050118795.1 Desulfobacteraceae bacterium
AAGTGTTCATCGTCCATTGAGTGGAAAACTTTACCGAGTTCAAACACCCGATTCAACTTGATTACCCCATGGGATACGATATATGGTGCCGTTCATTGGCCATGAACCATACACATACAGGCAATAAGACAATATGAACCAACCTGATTTAGAAGTGGATATCGGCGGTCTGACCCTTGCTAACCCGGTGATGACTGCCTCCGGCACCTTTGGCTATGCCATGGAGTTCAAATCTTTGGTCGATCTCGATCGATTGGGAGGTGTGATTGTTAAAGGTCTCTCCCTAGAGCCCAGCAAAGGCAACCCGCCGCCGCGTATTGCCGAAACGGCCTGTGGGATGCTCAATGCCATCGGATTGGAAAATGTGGGATTGGATCTTTTTATTGAAACGAAGGTCCCCTTTTTAAGCAAGCTGAACATACCTGTTTTTGCCAATATTTACGGGACAAGCGTGGATGCTTACGGCAGGTTGGCCGAGCGGCTCAATGACGTTGAAGCCATTGCCGGGGTTGAGGTCAATATTTCATGCCCAAACGTGAAGCAGGGGGGCATCGCATTTGGCTCGGACCCGGATATGGCCCACAAGGTTACCCGAATCGTAAGGTCCCGGTACACGAAGCACCTTACTGTCAAGCTATCTCCCAATGTCACCGACGTCGTCCAAATCGCCAAGAGCGTTGAAGAGGCCGGCGCCGATGCGGTCTCGTTGATCAACACCCTTACCGGAATGGCTATCGATATCCAATCACGGAAACCAAAAATCGCCAATGTGACCGGTGGCCTCTCTGGCCCGGCCATAAAACCTGTGGCCGTTCGCATGGTATGGCAGGTGGCACAGGCCGTCAATGTCCCGGTAATCGGCATCGGCGGGATCATGACCGCAGATGACGCGCTGGAATTTATCATTGCAGGGGCTACGGCAGTTCAGGTTGGCACCGCCAACTTCGTCAACCCCAAGGCCACCATGGAGATCATTGCCGGGATCGAAAGCTATCTGATAGAAAAACGCATGGACGCGGTCAATGGCTTGATCGGAACTGTTCAAATTTGAATCACCTTTTGACATCGCCCAAATCCATGTTAAGATACCCTATCGTTTCGCTCCCCTGCTTGACAATTTATCATACTGAAAAGGAGAGAAGTATGGCTAAGCATGCTTGGACCCTGGTGGTCTTGTTTGTATTATCAATCAGTGCGGGGCCGGCTCAGGCAATGGAGGAGACGGAAATACTGGGCGTCAAATTTCCTGCCGAAAAAGTGGTGGATGGAAAAACGTTACACCTCAATGGCGTGTCGTATCGAAAAGCGCTTGGGTTTATTAAGGTTTATGTGGTGGGGCTCTACCTCGAAAAGCCGACCCGGGATCCTGAGAGCGTCATCAAAACGGAACAGATCAAACAGCTGTATTTTCACTACTTGACCAACAAGGCCACCGCAAAAAAATTGCAGGAGGGCTATTTGGATTTAATGCAAAAATGTAATCCGGCGGATCTTTACGAGCGCAACAAAAAAGATGTCGAATTGTACGCATCCTGGTTGGATAAAGACATGCAACCCGGCCTGACCTCCATATCCACCTACGTACCGGGAAAAGGCCTCACACTGGAATACCAAGGTGAAACCAGGGGCACTATTAAAAACCCGGAATTTATACAGATGTATTATACGTATAACTTTGGTCAAAAAGCCAAAGCCAAGATTCGCGATGGTCTGTTGGGTACCGATTGATGACGTAACGATTCAATGGGCACCATATCAGATGGAGCCTTCGCATAAGTGCCAGCTTGCTGATTGTCAGCCGTTCAAAAATCTCTTTGTGCCGGCTGAAAAAACGATAGCGTCTCTTCCACGATATATTTCCGACATGATGTGTCTCCGAAGAAATGGATACCGCCATCGTCCGGATTGTATTTTACCCTGCAACCACACTGCTTTGCCACGCTGTTCATCAATTTCGAGATAATTTCAAGATTGTTGATCTGGCATACGATTTGAACTTTCTCCATGGTTCACCTCTAAACGAGTTTCCGCTTCTACAATTTAGTAGATCGCACCGTTTTGAAAAAAACTTGAGAATTACGTTGCCCTAAGGGCGCAGGAAAGAAATAATTAAGTGCATTCACCTTGTTTGCTTCTGATTGAAACCATATCACGGACACGGATACATATAAGTGTCCGAAGATCGGATTTATTTTCTCAGGAACCCTCGATTTTGCGAATCTTTGATATGGGTTTTACCGCTGTTATGGGGGCGGCGGAGGCGTGACCCTCAATGCGCATGTTTTTATTTTTCCGTTTGAGACGGTGGCAACGCAATAACATCTGTTCCCCGTATCGTTTTTGGGTGTGAGATCTATTGGATTTGCCGGTGAATTGGCCACAGGATTTGCCGGCGGCCTGGCGAAGTATCCTTTCGAAACTTTTTTTTCCCCGGGCTTTGGAGGCGTCTCCACTTGTTTTTGACGGTTTATCATGGGGGGCGGTCTTGTCCTCTCCATGATTGTTTCTACGCTGTTTCGGGTTGAACCACTGTTTCCAGTTGAATGGCGTGGCAGAACTTTTTGGGTTGGATGGTTTTGCCTTTTCCTCACGGGCTTCCCGGGTTTTGGCGTTACAGCTGCTTTGTGCTGATGGAGGGTTGTCGAGATACTCTTTTAAGGTTGAATAGGCATAGTTGATCCGTTTTAAACGCTCTTGCGCCCGGGCATGTATTTCCGGTTGATGGGTAAATTGATCCGGGTGCCAACATTTAACCTGGCGCCGGTAGGCGCGATGAATCTGGTCGTGATCCTCTATGGAGTCAAGTCCCAATATATGAAGACATGCCTGCACTGTCATTTGGCCCGCTTTTCTCTTTTTCCGTTGTGTCCGGCCGATTCAAACAATCTTATGGAGCTATTGGAGAACCGGTGACCATACCCTATGCAGGATGCAAGTATTGCGCCGCAATGGATTGGGCCTATGTGGTCGGAGGCAGGGGCGCAACGGTGGTGGGGGTGGTAAAACAGAATAAGAGACAAGGACGGTTGGAAGCAGGGCTACCGTCCTTGCCGTGTCAGATAATTGTCGTATCGTTAGTACTTTTCGTGATCAACCGGGTGTTTTTTCAAATACTCAAGCCGGTTGAGGCCATTAATAAAGGCCAACGCACTGGCGGTCATAATATCCGGATCGGTTCCGCGGCCTAATGCCACCAGGCCATTTTCCTTGAGACGCACGGTAACCTCGCCTTGGGCATCGGTCCCCCCGGTGATCGCGCTGATGGTAAACCGCAGCAGCTCGGATTGGCTGCCGGTCAGTTTGGCGATGGTGTTGTAGCAGGCATCGATGGGGCCGTTGCCGTAACCGGCATCCTTGACCGACCGGCCATTGATGGCGATCTGTACACTGGCCATGGGCATCACTGTTGAACCTGCCGAGACATGCAGGTACTCCAGAACAAAGACATCCGGTGTTCGCAGCACGCCTTCATTTACGATGGCTTCCAGATCCTCATCCATGACGTGTTTCTTTTTGTCGGCCAACTCCTTGAATTTCTTAAAAACAATGTTCAGCTCTTCATCGGAGAGCTCATACCCGATCTCTTTGAGGCGGTCTCTGAGAGCGTGGCGACCGGAGTGCTTGCCCAATACCAGTTTGTTGGTGCTCAGGCCGATATCCTCGGGGCGCATGATCTCGTAGGTCATGGGGTTTTTCAGCATGCCATCCTGATGAATACCGGCTTCGTGGGCAAAGGCGTTGGCACCGACAATGGCTTTGTTGGGTTGGACTAAAATTCCTGTAATCATACTGACCAATTTGCTGGTTGCGTAAATCTGCTTCGAATCGATATTGGATTGCAGCGGTAAAAAATTATTCCGGGTGCGCAGCGCCATTACCACCTCTTCCAGGGAAGTGTTGCCGGCCCGTTCACCGATCCCGTTGATGGTGACTTCGGCTTGGCGCGCGCCGGCGCCAAGAGCGGCCAGTGTATTGGCTGTGGCCAGGCCCAGATCGTTATGGCAATGGACACTCAATACCGCCTTGCCAATATTGGGCGTGTTTTTGAAGACATATTTTACCAGATCTGCAAATTCATTTGGGATGGCATACCCCACTGTGTCCGGCAGGTTAACGGTGGTGGCGCCGGCCTCTATGGCGGCTTCAAACACTTTGCACAGAAAGTCCCGATCGGACCGGGAGCCGTCTTCGGCGGAGAACTCTACGTTGTCGGTAAACGATTTCGCGTATCGAACGGCTTCGATGGCGTTTTTGACCACCTCGTCCCGGCTCATGCGCAGCTTGTACTCCAAGTGAATGTCGGATGTGGCGATGAATGTATGAATACGTGGTTTTGCGGCATTTTGAATGGCGCCCCAAGCGGCATCGATATCGTCTTTATTCGCCCGCGCCAATCCGGCGATCTCCGTGTTCTTCAATTTTGCAGAGATTTTGGATACCGCGTTAAAGTCGCCTTCAGAAGCGGCGGGGAAACCGGCTTCGATGATATCGACGCCCAGCTTCTCCAATTGTAAGGCCAGACGGAGTTTTTCAGCGGTATTCATGCTGGCGCCGGGGGATTGCTCTCCGTCGCGCAGGGTAGTATCGAAGAATTTTACTTTATCGCTATGGCTCATTTTATGTCGTCCTTTTTCATGGGGTAAATATCCCTTCTTTTTTATCTTGTTCTTTGGCCAGTTTGTATTGGAAACTGTCGGCCAAAGCCTGCCAGCTAGCTTCGATAATATCCTCTGAAACACCGATTGTGGTCCAGGTCTCTTCGTTATCGCGGGATTCAATGAAAACGCGTACCCGGGCCGCCGTACCTTCCCGGCCGTCGATGACCCGCACCTTAAAATCCACCAGGCGCATGCCATCCATGTCCGGATAGAATCTGCCCAGGGCCTTTCTCAGGGCGTTATCCAGGGCGCTTACAGGCCCATGTCCTTCAGCGGCTGTTATCTCGTCAACACCATCTACATTAATTTTGATAATGGCATGGGATGTACAATCGAATTGCTTGTCTTTTTCAATACTGATCCGAAATGAGTCCAAGTCGAAGTGAGGCTTGAACTGCTCTGTGAATTTTTCCAGCAATATTTTCATGGAGCCGTCGGCAACGTCAAACTGGAAACCTTGATCCTCCATCGCTTTTATCTCAGCTACGATCTGTTTGCAGTCCTTTCCATTGTTTCCGATTTCGACACCCAGCTCTTTGGCCTTGTAGACCACATTGCTCTTGCCAGACATATCAGATACCAGGACCCGTCGCTTGTTGCCCACTAACCTGGGGTCCATATGCTCGTAGGCCCGGGGCTCTTTCATGACGGCATTGACATGGATACCCCCTTTGTGAGCAAATGCGCTTTTACCCACAAAAGGTCTTGAATGCAGGGGAATCATGTTGGCGGTTTCACTGACATATCGGGAAAATGTTTTGATCTGATCCAGATTCTCTTTGGGAATGCTGGGCCGGTTCATTTTTAAACTCAAAATGGGTATGATGGATGTTATGTCTGCATTTCCGCAACGCTCGCCATATCCGTTTACAGTGCCTTGCACCATGGTGGCGCCTGCTTGAACGGCTGAAATGGAGTTGGCCACAGCCATACCGCAATCGTTGTGGCAATGGATACCCAATTGGACGGTGCAACCACGGCTGACCAGATATTGTTTGAGTTCGGTGACAATCATCTGGATTTCCGAGGGAAGGGTGCCGCCATTGGTGTCGCAAAGCACCAAAAAAGAAGCCCCGCCTTGAGCTGCCGCCATCAGGGATTGGGATGCATACTCGGCATCGTCTTTATATCCGTCAAAAAAATGCTCGGCATCGTATATCACTTCCCTGTCATGGGACTTCAAGAATGCGACGCTGTCCAAAATCATTGCAAGATTCTCTTCGCGGGTGTTGCCCATGATGGTTTCAACATGCAGGGGCCAGCTTTTTCCAAAGATCGCAACAGCCGGCGTGTCACTTGCAATCAGCG
>JASFKE010000278.1:0-5963 GCA_050118795.1 Desulfobacteraceae bacterium
TGGCATATTCGGTTGCGGAAAAAGCAAATTCCTATCTTTTTAATTAGCGATCCTTGCCTCCGTCGCATTGGACGATCCAAAGTCGCGGGTATCTTTGTAATGATCGAGGATGTCGTAGAGTATGTTGGCAGCGACGCTGATACAGCCGGCGCATGAAAGGCGTCCAAGCTCAAGAATATCGCTGCAAAAGATAGAACCGACCTGCTCATCAAAACAATGTCGCGCCTGCTGAGCAAGATCAAGATTTGGAGCAAGTTGTTCAATGGCAAAGAGGCCGCCGCAAACACCGTCTGTGGCATTGCCTCCGCCGTATTCGGCGTATTGATGGATAAGATCAGGGCCGACACTAACCTTGTGCTGGAAGGCTTTTACGATGGCTTGGGCGCAGTTGTAACCTTCGATGCCGCGATAGAACTTGACGGCCTCGCTTTGAAATACGCTTTGGAATCCATATCTCTGGATCACCGATTCCAGCAACTGAACATGTTCGTTATGAAGGTATTGAATCTGAAACCCCGTTTGATAAAATAGGGGATTGGTGTAAAGCCTGCACCACAGCGCCCTTGCTGTGGCATTTATTTCTTCATGTTTATCTAAGGGTTCCGGCAGGGCGATTCGTATGTTATAATTTTTATTGACGGTGAGTGGGGATTCACTGATCAGCATCATGCCTTTGGTATGAACATCGCCCAAATGCCCTAACAGTCGATAGTTGTCCTTGTCAAAGACCCTAAGGTAGTAAAGCAATCTGAGCCTTGTGAGTTTCCGTCTCTCAATCATCTTTACCCCCTTGGTGGCGACTTCGCCTTTCTTGTTACTTTGCTGTACTCATCGGTCACCCACCGGAACTTTCCGGCTTATAGCCGTACAACGGTGGGGATGCCGATAAATAGAATACCCGAGCCATATAGGGTTAAAATGATCATACGCAATTTGCCGCCCAACGATTGAAACACAAGGGAGGGTCCCGTTTGGGTCAGCCGCATTATTCCGTGAGCAAAGAATAGATAGAGGCCGCTCAGCAGCGATGCAACACCAAACAGCACCCACATATTGTTCTGAAGTAAACAGAACACACAGTGATGAAAAGGGACTTCCAATATCAGCGGAGACAGCTTGGTATGCAATGCCAATGGCAAACTGACAAAGAAGATGAGGCTAAGGATCAGTTGGCCGATGGCCACCCATGGATGTTTCGATTTAAAAAACAGCCACATCAGATGCAACAGCAATGCCATTAGAAAGATGGTCAAAAAATGCCAATGGGTGTCGGTAAACAGGGGCGGTACATCTTGGGCATTGAAAACAAATAGCGTGGCGCAACACGTTACCGGGGAAGCGTTGAGGGAGGTGATGAATTGGATGTCTGTCGCCGCTTCCACTAGCAGTATGAACAGCAATGGCATCATCAGGGACAGCCTGGTTTTTAAAAGTGGTTTTGAAACCAGTTCTAAAAGCGGCTGGTGTTGGTTGCGCCGCTGTGCAAAAGTTATCAATAGCAAGGTAAAATAAGCGCCCGGCAGCAGAATCTTAAGACTGCTGGCGGCCCATGAGTGGAAGGGGACGTTTTGATGTATTCCGGTCAGGCACATGGCACCTGAAATGGAAGAGACCAGACTGTAAAGCATGGCGAACCATAAAGGGACCATGACAATCCGCACCATAGTACCGATGATCGCCGCAGATGAACTTAAATAGAGATATTTTTCGATGTGGCGACGTTTTTCGTGGCTGACGGATCCCCGCGATTGGATATATGCCCACAGGCTGATGGCGCACGCCAGCCCTCCCAAAAATATGGACATGGCTAAAAATACAAAATAGACAACGACATGCTCATTGAGTAGCATAGCAAATATCCCGATCAATAAATCGTTTTTCCCAGTCGAATCCTTTTTGGGTTGATGTCAAGACAAGGGTTTTACCTGCGTTTTTAAGTTCGATTAGCATGCTCACGATAAATCGTGTATTGTCTTCATCTATATTTGAGAACGGTTCATCGGCCAAAATGATATCCGGATCGTTTGCCAGCGCCCTGGCAATGGCCACCCGTTGTTGTTCCCCGCCGCTGAGACAGTGAACGGGAAAAGTGCTGCGGTGACCAATTTGAAATCGCTCCAGGAGCTGTTGCAGTCTGGATCTGTGTGGTTTCAATGCGGCACCGGAAGGCATGACCGGTAGTAATAGATTGTCCATTACGGTTAGGTTTTTCAACAGATGATAGTGCTGAAAGACAAACCCAATGTGCTTGCGTCGGAAGGTGCTCAACATATGTTGAGGCATGCTGGGCAGGCTTTGGTCAAATACCATCACATCACCTGTGGTTGGTGACAGCATACCGCCGATAATATGGAGCAGCGTGGTTTTTCCTGTCCCTGACGGTCCCCTCAGGCAAACGCATTCACCGCCTGTGATTTTCAGGTTGACGTTGGACAATACATCCACTGTGTGCCGCCGCGTGGCATAGCGTTTACTGATATGGTTAAGTTCAATCATTGACGTATGGCCAGATCCGGATCGATGGTGCCGATTCGCCAGACCGGAATCAGTGCCCCCACCAGCAGAGGAATGATACCGAGAATGACGATGACAAATATTGTGGTTGCATCCACGTACAGGGGTATGGAAAAGTCAGGATAAACGTTGGCCCATCCGATGATCATCCCTTTGATACCCGGTGCTCCCATCAACATAAAAGCGATACCGGTTGTCAAGCCGGTCAGCACGGCAATGATGCCAATGGTTATCGTTTCAAAGGTTTTCACAAGGATGATATCTTCTGTGTCCCACCCGATTGCCTTTAAAATGCCGATCTCTTTTCTTAGATTGAATGAGATTTGGCCTACCATGGACCAGGCAATGATGAGAACATTGAACAACAAAACAAACCAAAGCAAATGAAAGAGACCCGATTTTTGCCCGAAGGACAATTCTGACAGGCGCTGCATGGCATCTTTGGTCAACGGGTAGGCGCCATCAATCGTTTGGGTGATGGTGGCAACCGCCGACGGCACCATTGCAGGATTGGTCATATAGATCATGATATCGGAACACTCATTCTCATCTAAAAACCCCAATATTTTATTGGCTGTAGGACGAGGGACGAGCAGCAAATCGGCCGAATAGATCTCGACCGCTGAATCAAAAATGCCAACGACTTCGATCAGCACCGGCTGCCGAAGCCCCGGCGACGACACTTCGATGTGGTCGCCAATGCGACAATTGAATGCCGCCGCCAAGGCCTTTCCGACGATTCCCTGGTTGGTATCGAATTTGGTCAATGAGCGACCGTGCTCGATACTCGCATCGATGAAAAGACCGGCGTCGATGAATTCCGGGTCAAGCCCCATGACCACAAATGCTTTGGTGCTGTCTGTTTTATCGGTGTGATTAATATAGCCCCACGATCGCGGATGGTAGGATCGAATTTCTTTGATTTCCGATAAGAGATCATCATAGCGGTCAAACAAGAGCGACTCCGTTCGGCCACCGACTTGTTGTTGAATCAGGATATCCGGATAATGGGATGCCGCCAAAAGAGCGTCCTGTTTAACACCCTCGAAAAAGAAACTAAAAGCACTCACAATGCTGACAATCAACCCCAGGGGCAGCACCACCATCATGGCCTTGCCTTTGGCCATGCACAAGTTTCGATGTGCAATACTGAGAAGATGGATGTATTTAATTTTGATCTCTCCTTCGAATTAATCGCGACGTCGTGTTGGCGACTGCCATTCGATCGGCGATGGCTTCGTCGGATTCGCAGCAATCGAGCATGGTCAGGTAAGACGCCGGTGCATTGGTGATGGCATTGCTGTTTTCAAAGGCGATATTTCTGCCGGCGGTGGGCAAGCTGGGGGCGGCCAGATGAATACTTCCGTGAAAGGCAGTGCGTTTTTTCATGGTTGGGCTCCCATGTCGATAGATACCGTTGACCTTAAAGCACAGGCTCAAAAAGATAGCGCCAAGCAGAACGATCCCACCGGTGGTAAAAAAGATATATCTGTAAATGTGCTTGCTCATGTGTTTGCTGTTTGTTTATTGCTTGAGGTTCATGATCAAATCTGTGTGTTCCCAATATTTATAGAGCCCTGTCAGCTTGCTGCCCTCGGCCAGATTCACCGTTCCTTGATCGCTTACCACTTTTTGTCCGTCGGAAGAGAGCAGCCAATCCATGAATTTTTTCACTTTGCCCTGGGGGGCGCCTTTGGTAATCAGATAGAGGGGACGGTAAAATGGGTAAGTGCCGTTGCTTACGTTGGTTTTGGTGGGGGCGACGCCATTCAAGGAGAGCAGCTTCACATTCCGGCGTTTGGCGCTGGAGACACCTGAAATGCCGATCGCATTGACCCGTTTTTCCACTTTTTTCTCCACCGGGCCACTCGATTTGAGATTGATGGCGCGGCGATAGAAATTGGCCCGGGGGTCTTCAAAGAGCATTTTGCGGCCCATGTAACCCACACCACTCATTTTCCCCACGCGCACAACAACGAGGATTGGTTCATTGCTTCCGCCCACTTCGCTCCAATTGCGAATTTTTCCGGTCATGATGTTGTAAAGTTGCTCAACGCTTAAATTTTGAACCGGGTTTTCAGGGTGTACCATGACCACCAGCGCATCCCACCCCACATGGATCATGCGGACGCCTTTTTCAAGGTCTGAAATATCGGGTTTGGCCGGCCGGCAGGAGCCGCCGATATCCGCTTTACCGGCAGCGGCCGTGCGGATACCCAGGGTCGCACCGCCGCCACTGAGAGAGATGTTGATTCCGGTTTTTTGCCGATAGGCTGCGGCGGCCTCGGCCATAAAGGCTTTTCGCGTAATACCGCAGCCCCGCCAGACGATATCCGCCGGGTTGGCCGCAGTGGCCGGACCGGGATGGACCCATAGCGCAGCGCATAACGCAATGGCGGTGGCGCCTAGTATACCGGCAGTGAATTTTTTAAAAATGGTATTGTATTGCATGGTGTTGGTCTCCTTTATCGAATCGCTGTCATGCCTCGACGCGCTGATGGTGGCGGCGCTGAGGACATCTGCATATTATCGCCTAAGCCGCTGCATTGCTTTTTATGCCGTCGTCGTTTTTCGGCTCGACGGCCACGGTATGGATCATCTCTTCGGTCAGATCCAGCGATGCGCCGTCATCTACTTTAAAGACCTCAACGGAAACGCTCAGCTTGTCGGCGGTTTTGGCCATTACCTGCATGGATCTGGCAGTTTTCTGGGTTGCCTCTGAAGTTTTGAGACTGATTTGACCCACATTGGCCATGGTTTGAGAAACGGATTCAGCCGATAGAGCCTGTTCTTCGGCCGATGTTGAAATGGTGTGAACCATTTTGGCCACTTGAGAGGAGACGTTCTCCAGTTCCTGCAGCGTGACATAAGCGTCGTTGGCCAATTTGGATCCTTGCACCACGCGCTGGATGCTTTCGTCCATGCTTTTCCCGGCCTCGTTTATGTCGCCCTGGATGTTTTTGACCAGGGTTTCGATTTGTTTGGTAGATGCAGTGGATCGTTCGGCCAGCCGCTGGACCTCCTCTGCAACCACAGCAAACCCGCGGCCGGCATCACCCGCAATTGCCGCTTGAATGGATGCATTCAAGGCCAGGATCGATGTACGGTCGGCGATATCGGTAATCAGCTGAATGATGTTGCCGATCTCCTGTGAACTCTCTCCCAGACGCTTGATGGAACGGGCCGTCTCCTGCACGCGCTCCCGGATGGTTTCCATGGCCTTATTGGTGCGCGCCACGGCTTTGGCGCCTTTTTGTGCATTGGCCATGGATCGCTGTGAAACCGAGGCTGACTTGGTGGCATTTTGGGCCACCTTACGAATGGCGGCGGTCATGTCATTGATTACGGCAATGGCGTTGTTAATCTGTTCGGCCTGACGTTCGCTCATGTTGGCCAGGTTGGTGGTGGAACCACTGACTTTGGTGGAGGTGTCGCTGACTTGTCGGGTG
>JASFKE010000279.1:0-5957 GCA_050118795.1 Desulfobacteraceae bacterium
ATCAAATTTGGCCGGTTCCCCCACGACCAGGGCGAACTCCTGTTCTTCAAGGTGAAAACTGCTCCCCTCTTCCATGCCGAAAGGGGCGATGCATAACGCTTTGGTCGGGGCGGGGATGCCGGGTACTGACGGCATGGAGGCGGCAATGCCAATGTAGTAGCTTTTGTTCAAGCCGTAACGGATGCGGACACCCCGGCCTTGGCGGGCCAGGCCATAGTAAGCTGCCCCTTTGGCAACGGAGAGATCAAAATTGGCAGAGGAGATCTCCCGGACCGGGTCGTCGGTTTCCGACGGGTGCCAAGAAGTCAGAAGGTCTGTGATCCTCCGACGGATGGGGTCCGCTTTCATGACACCGCCATTGAAGAGAATTGCGGTGGGTCTCCGGCCATTGTTTTGATGGAGAAATTTGGCCAGATGACGGGTCACGGCCGGATCGGATTCATAGTCCAGGCCGATTTCCTGAATCCCCACGCGATCACTGGCTGCGGGTGTCTCCGTGGCATCGCATTCAGGGAAAAAACCATCCACCAGAGCGTTATGGACGACATCTTTGGATAGCTTGGCTTTCATGGTTCCGCCCACCAGGCTGCTTCCCCTGCCTAAAATGGTCACAGGATATTGCTCTGTATCACCATCGGATAACAGGTGTTCTTTGGCCTGTCTGCAGCTGTGCCATAGACCGCGCATCTGCCAGGCATCCAGTCGTTTTCCCTTGGCGGACATTTGGTGCGCCACAGAATAGGCCAGGGCCAAATCCATGTTGTCGCCGCCCACCAGCAGATGATCGCCCACGGCGATCCGTTCCAGTACGAGTTGATGATCCTCTTCGGTGATTTCGATGAGACTAAAATCCGTAGTCCCGCCACCGACATCGAATACAAGGATCAAATCGCCCTTGGAAACCTGTTCTCGCCACCGGTCTCCTTGGGATGCAATCCAGGCATAAAATGCGGCCTGGGGTTCCTCCAGCAGGGTAATGTGACTCAATCCGGCCATCTCCGCGGCCCGGACGGTCAGTTCGCGGGCGACTGCATCAAAGGATGCGGGCACCGTCAGCAAGATCTCCTGTTTTGCCATCAACAAGGTGTCATCGTCGGTAGCCATGGTATGGTCCCAGGCCTTGCGAATATGCTCCAAGATGGCGGCCGACGCCTCCACTGGAGATCGTTTGAGTTGAGGCTCAATATCACTCTTCCACGGAAGAATCGGTTGGGATCGGTCCACCATGGTGTGGCAGAGCCATGACTTGGATGAGGAGATGAGGCGGTCAGGCAATTCGGCGCCGCGATTTCGGGCAAATTCTCCTACGGCCAATGGGTTTTCCTCCTCTTGCCAGGGCAGGGCCATGGAATTCTCTGATACATCGTGTTTGCCGGGTGCCAGCAGGAACGAGGGCAGTATGTCGCGCTTTTCCACAACACCAGCGTCGACCAACTGCGGTATGCGAAATAGTTTGATGTCAGGTTGTCGACCCGCATCGGCCTCAGCCTCTGTGTAGGCGACGACACTATTTGTGGTGCCCAGGTCGATGCCTATGATGTACGACGGTGTTGCCATGACGAATCTCCGTTATGGTTTTGTATTGGTCTATGATTATTCAACTTGTTTTTGATACACGTTAATCGATTTCAACTTCTGCAGGATAGATGATGGTTGGATCTTTGATGGCAGTCAGGTCGGGCAGTTCCAGCTCCCGGGCGCGCCAGCCTTTGTGGCGGATGGTTCCCTCAAATGGTGGCTCACCAATCACCCGTCCGGTCAGCTTAATGGCGTCCGGGTCGAATCCGGCCTCCACGGTGAACGCATCACCTTCGTCGCCGGCAATGACGGGCTTCATAGATAGACTTTTACTAAGAATTTTCTGGCAGTTGCCGTGGATATTCCGCACGGCCGCCCCGATTTGCTCATCCTCATACATCTCCAGGTCTTCCTGGAAAAAGTCCACGAGACGACCTTCCCGTTGCAGCACGGTCAGCAGATGCAGAAAAAGGCGCTGGTTTCGAATGGGCTGAGTGTCATCTTTTTTCGGGGGGTGCGATGCGGCCTTTTTTGCAGTGGCGGATTTTTCAGGGACATTTCCCGAAAGGGCACCCTTTGCCACACCACGCAGGACCAACCAAAGGATGATGCCGAAAAGAATGGATACGGAGGCAAAAATGGTCACGATATACGGGACATAGGTATCCAGAAAGCTTGTCATCCGGGCCGTTGTTTCAGCCGGTGATATTTGGGCTGTGGTCAGTTGGGTCATCTGCACGACGACATGGTGCACGACATGGGGTTTTCCAAAATAGACGGCTGCCGCGAAAGCGCCGGCAAACAATACCATAATCACAATGATCAGCAACAAAGATCGGCGTGAATAGGATTTGATGGTGTCCATCGCCTTAATTCTCCTTCTGTGTGGTCGTTGAGTAACCCAAGGTCGTGCAAACAACCGGATATGGGCATTAAAATAACTGATAGTGCATGGTCAATTGTGGTTGTATTGTCAATGCAACATCAGGGCAGGCAGACCGATATGGTAACCATGAACCGGTAAAAGCGCAACCATAGGATTTATGATTTTGCACGATGGCGGGGCTGTTTATATGAATCGGGCGTTTTTCGTTGCGGAATTAACAATAAAAATTCGCTCATTATTGCCATTTAAATCTGCTGGTGTCAGGAAAAAACCTTGACGGTCCGGTGAGTAGCCCAATGTGAAACCGATGACCACTTCACCGTCAAAAAACTCAATCTCCATTTTGCGTCCGGCGCCGGGGATTTCGTGGGTATAATCGTAATCATGATCTTTGTTGCCCTCGAAATCCTTGGTAAAAAAGACCGCTTTGAGATTTTCGATGTCGATTCTTGAAAAATCCCCTGAAGGCTCTTCGATATTGAAAAAAATTTTATTGGGAAAGAAGTTGTTGGAAATGCCTTTGACCACCTGGTGGTTTTTATAATGGGCAACGATTTTATTTCTCAACATAACGGGAGGCTCCTTTTTTATTCTATTCTCATTACAACCTCAGCAATTTTTAAGTATACCGCTTTCATCATTTTGAATCAACAGGTCTTTGGCAGGTCCTGCCGACGATGGTTCACGATATCGGAGAAATAATCGATATTGAATATTAATTCTGACAATTAAATTATTTGGGTGTATTCAATAAACGGGGCTTTATCCATTGATTTTTCATTGACTTGGCCTTTGTGATCGTTATTATGAACCATCAATAAATGCCCGGTTGCATGGGATAAGGCTTCACCGGATTTGCAAGATCATCGGAGGCCCGGTTGATCCGGCAATGTATGGTTTATCTGAATGAAAACCCGATCAAGGAGAGGATGCCCTATGGATTTCAATAATCTGACAGAGATTATCGATTTCGCTATATCCAAAGAAATCGAGGCCGAGGAATTTTATCTAAGTCTATCAGAGCAGGAATCTTTTGCAGGTAAAAGGCAGATGTTTTTGGAATATGCTGCTGAAGAGAAAAAACACCAGACATTGCTGGAAGAGTTGAAATCAGGAAAGGCGGGTAAGCGTCTGGCTGAGTATAAATTCGAATGGATTACCGATATTAAACGCAGCAACTATGTGCACGAGCTTGAGTACAAACCGGGCATGGCCTATCAAGAAATCCTTTTGCTCGCCTGCAAACGTGAAGAAAAAGCCCTGGCGCTTTACAACGAGCTACAGGCCAAAGCAGAAACCCAAGAGGCTAAAAATATATTCAAAATTCTTTGCCAGGAAGAGGCCAAACATAAACTGGTGTTGGAGACGATGTATGATGATTTTATGGCCGAGATGGGAGATTGATAGCTCGCTTTTTTTTTCCAGCGCCATATCAGAATAAAAGTGATCCCTTCAAATCTAACAAAAGTGGTTGTTATTTGCGGGCCAACTGGTGTTGGCAAGACCGGGTTTGCCATTGGACTGGCCCGACAGTTTGGTGGTGAGATCGTTGGCGCCGATTCCATGCAGATTTATCGCTTTATGGATATTGGTACCGCCAAACCCACGGTTGAAGAGCAGGCCCAGTGTGTCCACCACATGGTGAATGTTGCGGATCCAGACGAAGATTTTGATGCGGTTGTTTACGCCAGCCAATCGGATAAGTGTATTTTAGACTTGGTGGGCAGGAACAAGCTCCCCCTGGTGGTGGGAGGCACAGGCCTCTACATCAAGGCTCTGATCCATGGTTTGACTGCGGCTGCGCCTTCGGATCCCCAGCTGAGACGTAAATTGCAGCTTGAGCTTGGGGCATTGGGAGCACCCGCTTTGCACCAGCGCCTCCTGGATTTGGATGGGGCGGCTGCAAAACGCATCCACCCCAACGACGGTTATCGAATTTTGCGTGCATTGGAGGTATTTGCGATGACCGGTCGATCCATTACCAGCCACTATCGCGACCACGGATTTTCGACATTGCGTTACGATACCCTTTACATCGGCCTGACCATGCCCCGCGAGCTTCTCTACAATCGTATCAACCAAAGGGTGGAGATGATGATAGACCAAGGCATCGTAGATGAGGTGCGCGCTTTGCTATGCCAGGGATACGGCCCTGAACTCAAATCCATGAAGTCGTTGGGATATCGCCATATGGTGGATTTCATCCAGGGGCGACTGACGTGGGATGAAGCCGTGCGTACTCTGAAACGCGATCACCGGCGCTATGCAAAACGCCAGATAACGTGGTTCGGCGCGAACCCTGACATCAATTGGCTAACCCCTGATCGACACCATGTGGCCGCTGCCTTGATATCAAAATTCCTTTAGAGCCCCAGATTCATTGTTGGCAAGGGTTTGCCGTCGTTTGACTACGGCTGCACCCTTTCCGCCTTGACTCTGGCGTCCTAAAGACTTTTGCAACGATGGGGTTTGCTACCGCTTAGCCCTTGGTTGCCTTCTCATTTTATCCTGGCTCTGAAGCCCTTCAACTTTTCCAACGATAGGGTCAACTTAATGTGCAATGGGTGGACCGAAAAGAGTTCTACAAAATCCGGGACCCACGGCCAGGTATTGCACTAAATTTGTGACGAATTTGATAAGCCATCCGCTTGCGGCGCTTGCGCTTGACAGGCTTGCCGGGAAAAGGTTTCAGGGAGTTTTTTTCTACAGGCAAGGGGTTGGTTTCAGAAGAACAAACCGGTATGATTTTTCCGTGATTGGTCACATAGATATGTTTGGTATTGAAATCGACCATAGGTCCGCCATCATCGCTTCTCGTGTACCGCATCAGGTTATCAATCTTGAAAGGTTTTTCCATAAATACATTGATACCCAACTCCTGAGCTTTGTTGACGATATAATCATCAGCAAAGGCGGCGGTGAGGACCGTGGTACTTTGCGCCAAATAAGGTTGCATTTGTGCAAAGAAATCCAAGCCACTGATTCCGCTAAGGTTCTGGTTGCAAATGACCATGTCGTACGTGTACTCTAAAACGGTGCGTATACCCTCTTCACCGGTTGCATGCACCTTTACAGCATGACCGTGTGCTTTGAGCACGTTATGCATTACAATCCGGATAGACGGGTGACCTTCTATGAGAAGTATTGTTTTTGATTGCGCTCCCTGAAATTGACCTGGCATTTAGATCTTCCTTTTCTGTTGTAGTCCATCAACGAATCAAAAATTAGACATGCAAACTCAGGGCGTACTGCAGGGGGTGTGCCAGCCGGTATGGTGGTTTTGAAATATATAATAAAAACAATTGGTTAATAGGTATATGTGCCCATCGCAATGAGTGGCAACATTACTTGGGGGGGGAAATGCCCCAATTTAATGGGGAAAATTTCACATCGTGGGTTATATCGGCGTTAAGCCTATATTTTATGCCTCCTATAGCGAAATTTATCGCGGCTTAACTTGAGAAGCTTAGAAGCCTTGGTGGCGTTTCCGGATGCCATATCCAGGGCTTGTTCAAAGTACGTTTTTTCGATGGATTGCAAGATGGCCGGCAAG
>JASFKE010000280.1:0-5957 GCA_050118795.1 Desulfobacteraceae bacterium
CGATCCCATCCTCCGGATGCTTTCCGGGTGGTTGACCATTGTTTCCATGGCCTCTTGCAAGGCCTGCAGGTCATCTCCCGGCACCACAAGGCCGGTCTGCCTGTGAATCATGTTTTCCCGGGGCCCTCCCTGGTCGGTGACGATGACCGGTAGACCTGAAGCCTGGGCCTCCAGAACCACATTTCCGAAGGTGTCGGTGGTGCTGGGGAATACGAAGAGATCTGCCGAGGCGTAAATTTGTGCCAAATCATCGCCCGTTAGATATCCCGGGAAATAACATGGCAGTCCTGCCAGGGCCGAGCGCATCTCTTCAAGATAGGGGCCGTCGCCCACGACGAAAAGATTCAGATCGGGCTTGGCCTGGACCAGGTTGCGGAACCCATCCGCCAGAAGGTGCAGGTTTTTCTCTTTGGAGACACGACCGACGTAAAGCAGCGATGTACCTGAGCGAACATTAAACCGCCTTGCCAAAATGCCGTTGCGTTTGCAGGGATTGAATTGGTCCACATCGATGCCACGTGGGTAGGTTCGGATCTTTTCGGGCTTGATGCCTTTTTCGATCAATTCATCACAGGTGCTCTGAGAGGGCGCGTAGATGACATCCAACTGATCATAATACCACAGGACATATTTCCAGGCCAGATCCTCAATCACTGTATCGCCGGTTAACACCTGGGCGTATTGGGGGATCGACGTATGATAGGTGCCGCTCACAGGCAGTTTGAGGATTTTGGCGATGGCCAGTGCCGCCAAGCCGATGGGGCCCGGAGTGGCGGTGTGGATATGGGTGAATCGCTGTTCCGAGCAGTAGTGAAGTATTTCAAGCAGGGGCGGGTAGAAAATCTTCTGTTCCGGATATTCAGGCAGTTCATAGGTACCGATGGGATGAAAGTTCATCACGCCGGGTTCGCGGCGATCATGGTGATTTGGGTGACACGTTACCATGGTGTAGCGTTTATTGTTTTTCAATGCCAAATTGACATGTTGTTGCAGTGTAAGGGCCACGCCATTGACCTCGTAATAGGTGTCTGTAAAATGCGCAATATTATCATTTTTCAGCGGCTTGTTTTGTGCTCCACCGGTATCGGGAAGAAAACGGTTGGCCACCGCGCCGCTGAAGATACGGTCTTTGGCAAATTGGGCATAAGCCACAAAATAGGGCGCCAGCATGGTGTAGAGCCCGCCGGCCGAACCGATGGTGTGAAAGATGTTAAAGACATTCGCTCCGGAGAGATGGCCCAGCAGGTGATTGCCGAAATGGAGCATCACCTGGTTGGAGACCCGGTTGACGAATTCAAACCACACCTTCTCCTGTATGGCAAAGTCAGCCGGTTCATCGGATACCTTGAAAAAGGCGGGGTCAGCCTGAATCATTCGGCGCGTCTCGTGGCGAAGCAGGGCGAGCAGTGAATCCGACACCGGCGTTTTGATGCGTTTTTGTTTCTGATACCGCCACAACATATAAAGTTTGGCCACCAAACCCGATGAGCGGTTGGGGTCCACCCGCAGGTGATGATCCAAAAACCGCATAAGTATGTCTTTGTCGACGTAGCGCTCCATATTGAACTTGGTACGGTAAAACTGATAGCCAATTCCATAGAGGTTGTGCCCCATGGTCAGGGCGGTGGCCGGCACGCTGACCACCTCCGTTGTGATGTCGGCCGACGGCTTTAATCCAACGGCATGGTCCACCCCTTCGATCCTGGTGTGGGTGCGGGTGATATTTAACGAGCTGTGGTCGTCGGAACCACCCCACAAATGCTTGCGCCAGGGTTGGTCGTACAGCGGTGACATGTCATGGGCATCGGCCAGCGCCCCGATCTTTTCAGGGGTCAGTGCTTTGACCACTTTTTTCAGGCAATGGTTTTCACGCTGGTTGCGGGCGCCGTTGAGTTCGAAGTTCTGGAACAGCAGCAGCATCTGTTCAAAGTGTTGCAGGGTCAGACGGTCGTTGATGGCATACAAAGGGTGTGCCACAATGTTTAAAATCTCCTGCTCGCACATATAGCGCGCCAGGTCAAAAATATTGGTACGCAGCCTTTGGATCTCCTCGTGTTGCGATTCTGTGATGTTCAATGCCAATACATGCACCTTGCAACCGGTGTCCGGAAAATAGGTCGTGACCTCTTCGCTGACAAAGGTATGCGGCAAATGCGCGATTTCCAGTGCGCCATGGATACTATTGTGATCCGTAATGGTGACATGACTCATGCCACGGCCCCTGGCGATCTGATAGATCTTCAACGGCTGGGTAAAACACTCGGGGCAGCCGATCCTTTTCAGAATCCATTGACTCGGCCGTTTGGAGTACTTCGAGTGCACGTGAACATCGATTTGCATTGGACAGGCTCCTATTCTACATGTTTAATCCCGTAAGAACTAAGGACACATCAACATTCAATCGCCTTTTTTTGTGCAACTTTGGGGATAAAAGTCCTCAGTTTGCCCGGATCCATCGGCTGGCGACCGTCAAAAAAACCGCAGGCCATATAATACCGCATGTCTTCGATCCAATATTTCAAATAGGTTGAATTCCGGAATTGTCGCCGCAACAGATGCACCGGCCGGTGGATGCTTTCCAACACCGGAGAGCACATCTCAGTAGGGTCCCGGAAACACTCCCAATCGCAGAGACGGCAGTCTCCATTGGGTTTCAAGTCAGACAGGTTTAGATCCCAAAATCTGCCAAGATCTTCATGGCCCCGGTACCCGCATGGATAGGTACTGCCGTTTTCTGCGCTGATGAAAAAGAAGTCAACACCTCCCCGGCATCCATACGATGGCAGCTTTTTCATCGTTGCCGTATGTTGCCGCATCAGCATGTAGAGCGAAGATAACGGTGAAAATATGCGTAAGCTGGAACGGTGTTTGGGAATGGTATGCAACAGGGCCTTGTAGAGCATCCTCTTTTCCGAGGGGGTGAATCTTACCACTGCATCGTCGGCTGTTGCGGCATAGACGGCATTCATACCGCCGGCCAGTTCATCTTCGCCGATGCTCATGGGATAACAGGTATTGACAATGGTGAACCCCAAGTCCCGAACGAATTGATAAAACCGATCAAAGGCATTGCAGTAGCAGTGATAAAAAGCGTTCAAATAGGCATCGGAGTCTGAATAGTGGCGGGGATGCAACTCATCGGTAAATGGGCCCGCCACAAGCCGGTTGATTCCCAGATTGGCCGACGGATAGAGCCCCGCGGCATTAAAAATCGGAAGCGCTTTTTCAATGCCGGCCACAACACCGTCAAGGCCGCGCATCTGCTCGTGGGTGTCACCATACGCGGAGTCGACACTGATCCAAAAGTTGCGTAAATTTGTCTCTGCCAAACGTTGGGCCAACCGTTTGATGCGCTCCTCGAAATCAGGGTGGTTGCTATGGCGCAAAAGATAACCATTGGTCCCGGTGCGCACGAAGGGGATACCGAGTTTTCCGGCATAGGCCATCATATCGATGAGGTCATCCAGAAAAAGCAAAGGTTCACCACCGGTAAACGACAGGGCCTGAACACCTTTGGCCGCCGCAGCGTCCACAATCCGCTTCAAGGTATCCTTGGATAAAACCGACCTGGGAAATTTGGCGGTCACACGCATGCCGCATTGGGGACAGCGGGCATTACAGTGGTTGGTGAGCTGTATCACCAATTGCGCGGGGATACGGTTCTTCATAAATGATTTGAGGTACTTCATACTTGAAAACATGGGATTTTATTAGACGCAGATCTGTTAGTGAATTATTAGCCATTAATTTATATTTGGTCAGAATTATTGATCTTTTCAAATTTTGGGGTGTTTGGCGTTGTGGATACCACGCCGTTTATTCCCGCGGCAGCACTCCTAACACAATCCTAACATTTGGATGGTATTGTTGTACTGTCTTTTGAGATTTGAATTTAGCGTTAAATATCAAAAGGATATTGCCTGATGGGGACCATCGGAGCATCTGAAATGAACGCAAAATGAACTGGAGGGGATCTATGTTGTCGTCATCATTTAACATTTGCGAATTCATCGACAAAGTTAAAGGCCACTCAGACCAGGAGATCATTTTCATGGCCGATCAGGAAGCCACCAAAGCCGAGCGCCACCTTTATAAAAACTACCCGGAAAAACAGCTTGAATATGCGCGTAGTTACGTAGCCCTTCTCAAAGATGTCATTCTTTACATGCGCCACGGCATCCGCACCCAAGCGGTACGCCGGATTGATTTACCCAGGATAGACCCCGTGCAAATCCCTTGATGTCAGGATCAAAATTTAGCAGATTGAACCGTTTCCGCCATCTTTTTTTATGCCACCAGATGGTCTATGTTTTTAAATATTAGCGGGTAGGATTTTGTCAGGCGGATACTGTTGTTGGCTTGCGCCTTATATGGAATCCGGGTATACTCATTTTATGTCTAAACCTTTAGATTGGTACCTTCCTTTTTTTGAGCCGCGGTCAAATGCCCGGCGCCTTCATTATTTTCCATCTCTGCATGGATCGCATCCTAACCATTTAATGAATAGAATAGGAGCCTATGAACGAGAGCAAGGCGTATGTCATCGATACCAATGTCCTGTTGGATGACCCCGCAGCGCTCTTTAAGCTGCGCAACGGCAACGAAAACCACGTATTTATTCCCTACCATGTGCTTCTTGAACTGAACAAATTTAAAAAAGATCCCAGATTGGGCCACATTGTGGCGAAAGTGATCGAGCACCTGAGCGATCATCCCGATCAATTCACCATCCTATCCACCAAAGATGTGGCGCCGCCGTTTGCACAACAGGTGGATAACCATATTTTGGATGAGATTCAACACAGCGGCCTGGACAGGCCGATCCTGGTGACCAACGATAAGGTGCTGCAATTGCAGGCCTCGTTGCAGGGGATTCACAGTGAAAGCTATAAGGATTCATCGCCGTTTAAGTCCGAAGCCGAACATGTAACCGGTTTTGTGGACAACCGCGATGACTTGTTCGCCAACTGTTTCATGTGGGGAGAGGCCGGCAAGCCTGTTTTTTTCAGCAACCAGGGTGAAAAGGTCATCGACTACCAGCACCAGGTATGGAATGTCGTTCCCCGCAATGTCTATCAAAATTTGGCCTTGGAGTTGATGACCGACGAATCCATTCATGTGGTCTCCATACAGAGCGAGGCCGGATACGGTAAAAGTTTTTTGGCCTTGGCAGCAGCATTTTACATGATGCTGGAGCGCAAAGCGTATAGCAAGATCTACATGGTTAAACCCATGGTGGAGATCGGTCAGAAGATGGGTTATCTGCCAGGCGGTGTGGAAGAAAAGATGGAGCCATACACGCGCTATGTGCTGGATCTGGTGATGAAGCTGCATAAACTGCGGCGCGCCAACCGTCTTTTTCTTCAACCGGATGACCATCCGCCGCAATTGAATCCGGCACGGTTTGAGCTGTTGCCGTTGACCTATATCCGCGGCATGAATATTGAAAATGCCGTGGTGATTGTCGACGAGATTCAAAACATGTCCCGCGGGGAGTGTCGGGCGCTGCTTTCCCGGATGGGGGAAGGGGCTAAATGCTTCTGCCTTGGTGATACACGCCAAGTGGATCATCCATATCTCAATGCCGAGAACAACGGCCTCAACTGGATTGTCAACAAATTCAAAGGCAACCGTGGCTACGCCCATCTGGTCCTCAAAGGGGACAGGTCCCGCGGCCCCATTACGGATCTGGTGATCAGGTCAGGGTTATAACCCGCTTATGAGATGCTCAAAGCACGTGCGGATGCTGCCCAAGCTCAAAATGCCAATTGCAGGCTGACTTGGAGGCGGCCAAACGCCGTGAGCAGCAAGAACGCGCCCAACGCCGCAGTGCCGGCGGGGGCCGCAGACGCCAATCCGCTGGTGAAGCGATGTTGAAGAGCGCGGCCCGGGCCATTGGAAGCCAGATCGGGCGTCAAATCATCAGGGGCGCGCTGGGATCGATTTTCGGCCGCCGT
>JASFKE010000281.1:0-5949 GCA_050118795.1 Desulfobacteraceae bacterium
GGGCGATCATCAACAATGGAACTTCAGCCGGAAACAATAGCTAGATATAGCGATACCAACAAGCTAACGGATGCCATCATCGCCATCAAAGGCGCCGGTGAGATGGCGTCCGGTGTGGCATACAGCCTCTACAAAGCGAATATCCGCAGGATTTTTATGCTGGAAATCGCTTCTCCGCTGGCCGTCCGCCGGACGGTGAGCTTTTGCGAATCGATTCATGCGGGCAGCATCACCATAGAGGGGGTCCAGGGCGTCGTCGCCCTTGACCAGATCGATATCTTGGCGGCATGGGACCGTGGCGCCGTTGCCGTTATCCCGGACCCTGACTGGAAAAGCATTTCACGGATCAAACCGGACGTGGTGATCGATGCCACACTGGCCAAGATCAACCTGGGGACCCGGAGAGAAGAGGCCCCGCTGGTGATCGGGCTGGGTCCCGGATTCGAGGCGGGAGACGATGTCCACCTGGTGATCGAGACCCATCGGGGACACGATGTCGGCCGCATCATCGAAAAGGGCGCCGCCCAACCCAACACCGGTATACCCGGGAACATCGGCGGCTATACCAGCCAGAGGGTCCTGAGGGCGCCCTGCGACGGCCGCTTCGAATCGAAGCTGGAAATCGGCGCTATGGTCACGGACGACCAGGTCATCGGCAAGGTGGGAGACCAGGCCGTGCATGCGACACTGTCCGGCGTACTGCGCGGACTGATCCGCCCCGGCACAATGGCCAAAAAGGGTCTCAAACTCGGGGATATCGACCCAAGGGGAAATGTAGACTATTGTTATACGGTTTCCGATAAGGCCAGAACGTTGGGGGGCAGTGTTCTACTGGCCGTTCTCTCGAAACTCAATCGTACGGAAAGCCCCGCCTCTTCTCTTGCCGGCGCCATCGGACTGTCCGGCAGAGGCGTCATCAGCCTGATCGGGGCCGGCGGCAAAACAAGCCTGATGTTTAAACTGGCCAAGGAGATGGCCGGAGCGGGTTTTTCCGTTCTGACCACGACCACGACCAAGATCTTCTTCCCGGACAGGGAACAGTCGCCCCATACGGTTGTGGCGGCCTCCGACAATGAACTGCTGGCCGGCATCACCGCGGCAAAAAAATCCTTCACGTATTGTTGTGCGGGCACAAAACTGGATCAAAAGACCGGCAAGCTCATCGGCCTCCGACCTGAAACCGTGGATCGGATCTGGAAGGAGGGCCTTGTCGATATCATCATTGTGGAGGCCGACGGTTCGAAACAGCTTCCGCTGAAGGCATCGGCCGACCATGAACCGGTCCTTCCGTCATCCACCAGCCACCTGGTCCATGTGACCGGGCTGGATGCCATGGGTCAAGCAGTAGAAAAAGCCGTCCACCGTTCCGACATTTTTCTGAAGCGATGGGGCCTTGTGCCGGGGACCGAACTTACCGAATCACACCTCGCAAACTGTATCTTGCATGAAATACAGAAAGCGTCGAGCTTCTGCCACCCCAGAGTCAATTCAGTTATTTTGAATAAAGCCGATACTGTCAATGAAGAACAACGGGGGAAAAGGATCGCCCATCGACTCAAAGGCCATCCCTATCTCCATCAATTGGCCATCCTCGCATTGAAAGAGAACTTTCCGGTAAAATTTTCTTCCCGGATCTGAAAAAAGGGAACCATCGCATGACGCATCCAATCTACCCCATTGTAAATCGCCTGCTGGCATCCGGCGAAAAACTCGTACTGGCCAGAATTATCCAAAGATCCGGATCCGCCCCGAGAGACGTTGGCGCCATGTGTGTGGTGACCAAGGACCGCCTGTTCGGCAGCGTAGGCGGCGGCTCTATCGAGTATCAGATGGCGCAGGCGGCCCGACGCCTGTTGGACGCGGCCGAGTCCAGCGTCTACCAATTCCGCATGAACAACGAAGATGTGGCTGAATCCGGGATGATCTGCGGAGGCGATGTGGACCTGTTCCTGGAGCCGATTTTTCCCGGGAACAAAGCCAAATCGGCACTTTATGAAAATGTCGTTGGTCGCGTCGAAAATTATGCACCGGGCTTTCTGATCACAAGGGTAGGGGACCGAATCCCGGCCGACAGGGAAGATGCCAATCTTTTCGTGACGCCGGACGGTGCAGCCATCGGCCATATCGAAGGGGTGCCCTCGCAATACCGGGACTACCAGCACCTGGACGCCAACCATAAGGATCCCTTCGCGTTGATTGCCGCCACCGGTTCGGCCCCGTCGCTCTTTATCGAACGCATCGACTTGATCCACAGTGTGGTCCTCTTCGGCGCCGGCCATGTATCTGAATATGTATCCAAGCTGGCCAAGATGGTGGGCTTTCACGTCACGGTGATCGACGACCGGGCGGAGTTTGCCAACAAAGAGCGGTTCCCCGATGCCGACACGGTCATCGTCGATGGATTGGAAACCGTTTTCGATCAACTCCATATCACCATGGCCTCTTATATCGTGATCCTCACCAGAGGACATCTCTTCGATCAAAGCGTCCTGGAGAAATCACTGGATACGGCCGCCGGCTATATCGGCATGATCGGTTCCAAAAGAAAAAGAAACCTGATCTATCAGTCCCTGGTCGAAAAAGGAATCGACCAGGCGGTGTTGGACAGGGTTTACTCCCCGATAGGTGTTGCCATCAACGCACAGACACCAGAGGAAATTGCCGTCAGCATTGTAGCCGAGCTCATCCAGAAGCGGGCGCCGGATAAAAAGACACACATGGCATGATGAAGAAAATAACAGGGATTATTCTTGCAGCGGGAACCGGATCGCGCATGGGGACGGCCAAACAGTTGCTCCCCTTTGGCGCAACGACATTGTTGGGGCAGGTGGTGCAAGCGGCAAAGGCATCGAACCTCGACCACGTCATTGTCGTACTGGGACACGCCGCCGAAGAGATAAGAGAGAAGACCGATCTGTCCGGGATCCACATCGCGGTCAACCGCCGCTATGCCGAAGGGCAGGCCACTTCGCTGATCACCGGCCTTGCCGCCATTGATTGGCACTGCAGCGGCGCCATGTTTCTACTGGCCGATCAGCCGCTGGTCGACCGGCAGATCATCAACACATTGCTCGAAGCATGGCAGGCATCTGAACGACAGATCATGATACCGTATTGCAACGGCACCAGGGGAAACCCGGTGATCATCGACGCGGCCCTTTTTACGGCTCTATCTGAAATTAAAGGAGACCGCGGTGCCCGTGCATTGTTCGATCAATACCCCGAGCAAATTGAAAAAATTGAAATCCATAATCCAGCCATTCTAACGGATGTGGATACCGAAGCAGCATATCATCGTCTTTTGAAATCATAGACCGGCTTACGAAATTATGCCATCCTTCCCGCCAGGTGCATCACGGTCAATTTGAGTGCAGGTTCGCATAAAAATTTGAAATGTCTACCGTACTTTTGATCATACCGAATCGCTTGAGCGCCTGTTGGGTCTGGTCATACCCACCTTTTCGCAGATGACCCAGATTGGCGTCCTGAGAATCGATCAACCGGCAGACCTCATCCAGCATCCTCTTTTGAAATCCCTTGGATGTCTTCATGGGACTGCGTTGATGGTGTCGCATCGTGCACTCCAGCGCCATCTCCTTATCCTGCCTGGCCGCCATCCAGCCCCTGATGGACGCTTCGGCAAACTGGCGACATGCGGCTTCGTCATCTTGAAGCAATGATCGGCAGGTGTATAAGCCGTCTTCCGGAAAGTTGTATCCCACATCACTCATCCGAATCAGGGACAGCTCTTCCTCCGAGATCCCGCTGTCGTATATTCCGAGAAGCTCATTGTAGCTCATCACGGCTATGACATCGATTTCGCCGTCGCGGACCTTCTTCATGTCAGCACCGTAATCCAGAATCTCCATGTCCAACTCATGATCCAGGTTCATCGCCTGAATCGGATATTCGAAAATCCCTCCCCAGGAACTGATGGTCTTCTGTTTCAGGTTACGGATGCTGTGGATGCCCGATTCCTTTAAAGCCACCAGGGTCAAGCCGCTCTTCTGAAAAATCTGGGAAAGCAACGCAATGTCCGCCCCCCGGTTCAGCGTCGTAATCGTCGATGAAAGCCAGGCCGTGATAAAGCTGAACTCACCTCTGATCAGGCTTAAAATCGGATTCGTCTCCGGGCCGCCATCCACGATTTCCACATTGAGCCCGGCATCTTTGTAATAGCCGTTTTCGAACGCCACATAGTATCCTGCGAATTGGGCCTGGGGGTACCACTGGGTCTGAATTTTATAGGTTTTGGGCAACAGCAGTTCAGGCGCTGACCCTGCGAGGCCCTGGATCTCATGAGACGCCTTCCATTTTCGTTTTACGGAAACCGAGGACTGGAGCAGTCCAATGTGCGCACGGTCCATGTCATGGCTTCCGGACAAGCTGGATTCCTGCAGCTGCTCGATGAGGGTTCCGGTTTCATGGGATTTATCGGCCAGGCTGGCAAAGGCATCGGCACTTTGCCGTACCTGTTGATCGGCCGTGCTGATCTGCCGGGTCATGATATCGATCAGCTCCTGGGTCTCATTGGCGTCACTTTTCGCCTGTCCTGCCAACTCTTTTACTTCCATGGCAACGACATTGAACCCTTTGCCCGCTTCGCCCGCCCGGGCCGCCTCGATCGAAGCATTTAAAGCCAGTAAATTGGTCCGGTAAGCAATGGCATTGATGGATTCTGCGATATTCTTGATTTTCTCCGAATTTCGGCTGATGGACGTAATGGAATCGACCAACTGCGCTACGGTCTCGTTGCTGTGGGAAGCGATATCCCTTGCTTCAAAGGCAATACGGTTGGCCTTGGCGGCATTGCGGGAAGACGCGTACATCGACTGGACACAATGCTCGAGTTCGCCGGAAAGGTTTTCCATGAGACTGAATTCCGAGTCCATGGACACGCCGGTTTGTCTCAGTTTTGAAGTTTCGGATGCGATGACGGCATCCACCTCATTTTTAATTTTACCGGCAATGCCAGGCCCCAAAATCCGGTCTGCGCCATCGGCATCCCCGGCAAATGCTCGCAGTATCCCGTCCCAAATATTGTTCTGCAGAACCACCGGCGGCCGCTCAGCTTCCAGGGCATCAATGGCCCGATCGATCTCTTTGCGCACATTTTCGGCATACAGGTGCTTAAGATCGCTACGCGTTTGACCATTCAAACCCTGAAACGCACTCAGGTCCTTGTCCCCGGAGAGCGCTTCCATAACGAGGGGCAGCTGCTTTTTCGGAAAAAATCGATTCTGACATTGTGATACGGCCGCATAGCTGATTCCTGCCCCGGCGATCATGAGCGTGATGAATTTCAACGGCATCCATGGAATCACTGTTACCAGCAAAAGAAACAGGCCGAGAATGGCCCAAACCACGATCATCACAGGGAGGTTCATCGCTTTCATACGGGACGCTTTCCTAACATTGTATACAATTGAAGATCTAGAACTACGCTACCAAATTTCCTCCAAACCACATGGGATTCTAATTTGAACCATTTATGTCATTATCGGTCAAATCGCAAAAATAATAAGAAAAAAATAGACCCTCAATTTTTATCATTAAATCAATGACCTTTGCTCCTGGACGCTTATCGCTGCGGCCCTAAAATACATACCCATATGAAAATATGACAAGAACGCCGATCTTATACGCCGCAAATATAGTATTGACAAAAAAAACTTATTGTATACAATATATTCAAACCCTGGGAACATAAGTCCAGTTATTTAACAGAAAACCAAGTATTTATGCTAATTCGCCGGGCTCCATATTGTATACACTTCAACAGGCTTAACTACTTTAGCCCCACCAAAGGGGCTGTACACTGCAAACACTGCGCGAAAAGACCCTACCCCCACACCACAACGCCCCCATTGCCGATGGGGACAACACGGACCGACCATTACCGGGACCTTAGTCACACACAGTGCTCAAAAGGCGGACCAAAACCCGATG
>JASFKE010000282.1:0-5947 GCA_050118795.1 Desulfobacteraceae bacterium
GAAACCTCAGCCTGCGCGTGAATGAGGATCTTTTCGTCATCACGCCCAGCGGCATCACCTATGAACAGATGCGTCCGGAGCAGATTGTCCCTGTCAGCCTGGGGGATTTACGCCATACCGGAGGGCTGAAACCCTCCTCCGAAAAGGGCATGCACGCCGCCATCTATTGCGACCGTCCTGAGATTGGTGCCGTGATCCACACCCATCAGCCGGCGGCTTCCAGCGTGGCTGCGGCCCGCTCGGATATCCGTGAAATACCGGCCAAGGCCCGAAAGATTCTCGGCGCTGTCGTGCGCACAGGAGCCTATGCCCTTCCCGGGACGCGGAAATTGGCTAAGGCGACCGTCCGGGCGCTTCAGGGCAGCAAGGCCGCTCTGCTGGCAAACCACGGGGCCGTTTGTGCCGGAAGAGATATGGCCGAGGCCTTTGAGGTGTGCACCGAACTGGAGGCCCTCTGCCAGGCCTTCATTGAATCCGCCGTCATGGAGTTGTCCGGCCGGGACCGTTACACACCGGCAATGGTGCATCAGGTCTATCGTGAACGGCAATTGTGCTTGGACGACAATCGTGAAGATGGGCCCATGGTCCATTCAGTCCCCGATGCACCTGTGGCGTTTCAATCCGATGTCACGGTTACCGCCGGGATTGACATTCTCAACCGGGCACAGATTCTTCCGCCGGAAAAGATGGGCTTCAGCATGCGCAGGGAAAAGTGTGTCCTCTTTCCCGATGACCGAAAAGGCGAACGGACGGTTCCCTTGTCCGGCCTGCCGGAGTCCGACGCGGAAAAGCTCCCCTTGTGGCAGCGGTTGCATTGCTGCATTTATCAACAGCGAACCGATGTGAAGGTAGTGATCACTTCCCAGTTGCCATACACCCTTACCGCCGCCTTTGCCGGCCGAAAAATTTTGCCGATGCTGGACGACTTCGCCCAACTGGTGGGCGTTACTGCCAAGGTGGTCCAGGGCAAGATTGCCGATCCCCGGTTTCCCTCAAAAGTTCTAAAAGGGTTAAAGCGCCGTAACGCCGTCTTGATCCCGCAGTGGGGTGGGCTCTGCGCTGCGGCTGCATTCGACGACGCTCTGGCGGTTGTTCAGGTTTTGGAAAAAGGCTGCCGGGCTCAAATCGACAGCTCTTTTCTGGGAGGGGGCTTTCGCATCAACCCGGTGGAGGCTTGGCTCATGCGGATGGTTTACAAGCATAAGTACTCCAAGATGAAAAGCTATTAAATTCTCGTCCTCGAAATGGCAGGCTTTTGCGAACTCTTTACAACACGGGGTGTGGAGCCCTTGGGTTTGACTTTTTCAGGGTTCAGCATGCCCGTGGATAAGATGGGAATAACTGTTTCGAGGATCTCATCGAGGGTGTAGCTCTTTTTCGGTCCCAATTTATTGTTGCAAAGGGCGTCCACCATGCCCACCAGGACCGTGGCGGAGATTTTGGAATGCAGGGGCTTTAGATACCCCAGCTCCTGTCCGGTCTGAAGGGTATCGGTAATAAAGCGGAGAAAGCGTCGGCGCACTTTTTTGATCTCCGCCACGGTTTTCGCGTCGATGCCGCTGGGCAGCTCGTTGACGTAAATACGGATGACTTCCTTGTTCTTTAAATAAATCCGGATGGTATTGGAGATCAGCGATCGGAAATGGTCCACAAAGGGCTGGTCAGACTCCAACTCTCCACTGATTTTATCCATGATCTCTTCCATGCCTGATGTCACCGCGGCCGCGAAGAGTTTGGACTTGCCGGCGTAATTATAATAGAGGGTCCCTTTGGCTACTTTGGCCGCCTCGGCAATCTCATCCATCGTCGTCTGGTGAAACCCCTTTCGGGCAAAAATTTTCGTGGCTGTTTTGATGATCTGCTTTTTTTTGGCGGCGTTTTTCATGGGAGAGGATCCTTTCATATTCGATTCAAAAAATGAATCCATTGTAGAGACATTTTTCTGTCCGCTCATTTGTGAGCGTACCTTGTTTTTCTATCTAGACCCAATAAAATTAATCGATTTCCCAAGGCTGGAGCAGCACCATATAATTCAAGACCATAACAGGAGGGCACAGTAATTTTATACAATACTGTAGATGTTAAGGGGTGTCAATTAAATACTGACACATCGAATAATTAAATTCAACAGTCAGATTTTTGTTGCCAAGATCCCCAGGACAAAATTGGAATCACCGTCTCGATGATTTCCTTGAGATCGTAGTTCTCTTCCGGGCCCAATCGATTGGTACAAAAGGCGGCCATCATGCCCACCAGAACCGTGGCGGAGATTTGACGATGCAGGGGCTTGAGATATCCTTTTTCCTGTCCGGCCTCAAGGGCATCGGTGACAAATCGGAAAAAGCGTTGGCGCACTTTTTCGATCTCCTCCAAGGCTTCCGGGGAAATTCCGCTGGACAGGTCGTTGGCATAAATCCAGATGACCTCCTTGTTATTACGAAAAATCCGGATGATATTGGATATCAGCAATTGGAAATGCTCATTAAAGGGCAGGTCGGATTCCAGCTCCAGGCTGATTTGCTCCATGATCTCTTCCATGCCGTCGGTCACCACGGCGACGAAGAGATGGGACTTGCTGGCGTAATTATAATACAACGCCCCCTTGGTCACTTTGGCCGCCTCGGCGATTTCGTCCATGGTAGCATGGTCAAACCCCTTCATTGCAAAAATTTTCGTGGCTGCTTTGATGAGCTTTTTTTTTCTGATGGCGCTGTTTTTCATCAAAAGAGGATCCTTTTATATCCGTTAGAAATAATGAACCCAATATAGAAAAATTTTTCATGCGCTCGTGATGGGTTTTTTAATTTCAACGATCAAAATAGATACCATTTCCCAAGACCGAAACGGAAGTTTGTGACGCAATATAAGTGAAGGGCTAATGTGTCAACATGAAACCGACATGTCAGTAGAAAAATAGTTAAAGGTGTTACTGTATTGTAACTTATTGAAAAACAGAGCAAATCAACAACTGTTACATAGTAACCAGTTAGTTTCTTATTGACAAGGGGTTTGCTCCTGCATCTGGTCCAACCTAATAATGCTAAAATTTGCTTACCTGCCAGAAGGGCTGACCCGGTGCAGGAATGCTAAAATCCTGGCATCGGCTAAAACGGCTGCGCCGGTACAATCGTGATGACTGCTTCTTGGCCGACTTCTACTAAAAATGATGAAGGAGCCCTGAATTATTTCTTCTTTCCGGGATCAGAACTACCCCGGTCAAAACCATCACAGTGGCAAGGGTTCTTTGAACTGCGCCCAGGTCGGCAACACCATTTTTGCTACCTTTTTTATGCAACGATAGGGTTTAGTCGGCGTTCAACAACCGAAACAATTTTTGATTCTGTTGGTAGAGAGATTTGAAGACCTTGTAACTGCGGTCATAAACGGCGCGATGGGCATGGTCGGGAGCGAAACGCTCACCCATGGGGATCATGGGTTTGGCCGCCTCGAAGGAAGCGATTTTTCCAAGCCCCACACCGCAGACCACTGCGGCGCCGGCGGTGCCGATATCCTGGGGGTGCTCGACGGTGACAATCTCACGTCCCAGCACGTCGGCCATGATGCGGCACCAGACTTTAGACTTTGCTCCACCTCCCACAAAGACAAGGCGCTCGCGGCGTGGGATCTTTTTTTCCATGGCCTCGAGGATCCAGCGTTTGTGAAAAGCCACCCCCTCCAGGACGGCCCTGATCATCTGGCGCTTGCCCGTGCTCATGCCGATATTGAAAAACATCCCTTTGGCATGCGCATCTTCCCTGGGGGCGCGGTTACCGTGAAGCCATGGAGTAAAGATCAGGTTACCGGCGCCCGGACGCGTTTCGTCCACCACCCGGTTCAGGAGGTCGTAGAGCTTGTCGATTTGCTGCGCTGGGTCCGTCTTTCCTTCGAGATAGAGCCCGATCTCATCCAGTGCCAGGTGGTCACGCACCCATTGAAGGCAGGCGCCGGAGGTCTCTTGCTCCCCAACATAATTGTACCTGCCGGGGATGGCGCCCAGAATGGAGGCCATGAAATTGGCGATATCCACCATGCGCTTATCCACATTGGCCACCACCCAACCCGATGTGCCCACATAGATATGCGCCTCGTAAAGATCCATGCATCCCGATCCGATGGCGGCCATGGAGAGGTCGCCGCCGCCGCCGAAGACCGGAATGCCCGATGCCAGGCCCAGCTCCTGAGCCGCTGTCCGGGTCAGTCGCCCCACGACTTGGGTAGACTCCACCACGGGTGGCAGGTGGTCCATATCGACGCCGTAAGTCTTGCACAAGCCGGGATGCCATTTTTCTTTACCCGGGCGGGTGTCGTAAAGGAAGGTCGCATGGGCCGAATCCCGGGTCATCGCCAGCTGTCCCGTGCACCTCAGGATCAGATAGTCCTTCACGTCCAGCCATTTGTCCGTTTGCTTAAAGATCTCAGGCTCGTTTTCACGCACCCAGTGGTACTTCCAAAGCGGGTCTTTGGGGGTGGCGGCCACACCGCCGGTGATTTTAAGGGTTTTCAGAGCCTTGAAGGCATTCAGGCCGCTGATGCGCAGCGGGCCATGGCCAAGGGATGCCTGCATTTGGCGGACCGCCCGCCCGTCCATATATGTCATGGGGTTGCGCAAGGCCGTGCCCTGCCGGTCCACAAGGATGGAGCCTTGCATCTGGCAGCAGAAAGCAATGCCATGGATGGCGTCGGAAGGGTGGGCGGTTTTACAAAGCACTTCGCGGGTGGAGCTGCACAGTGCACGCCACCAGTCGTCAGCCGCTTGCTCAGCCCCGCCGTCTTCGGTAATCATCAGCGGATATTCGGCCAGGGCGGATCCCATCAACTCCAGGCGCTCTGCGATGCGATACAGAGATGTTTTGCACCCGGTGGTTCCCAGATCGGAAGTCAGGACAAAAGTTCCCATTTTATTCTCTTTGGATGGTTGTGGCACCCGAAAGGAGCAACACCCTTTTTAAATCTGGTATTTTTCGCAATCGGGCAGGTGGTTGCCCTGACACCCGCAGGGTTGACCCATCATAGAAAAGGGGATATGGTGTGTCAATAGTAAACTGACTGGTCAGTTTACTATTGACACACCATATCCCCTGAGAATTGCAATGACACGCCAACGACGCGCAGCTTTGTTCGATTTTGACGGTACGCTCATTCGGGGCGACAGCCAGTCCATGGAAGTGCCTTGGCGCTTGCGACACGGACGTCACCCGGCACGGCTTGCGTTCAGCCTCATCCCCACGATGATCTTTGGCCTTTTGTCCGGATTGGGATTGGTTTCCCAGCGCGCCCAGAATCGGGTCTATTTGAGAACCTATCGGGGGAGCAGCGAGATCGATCTCATAAAGCAGGCAGAAGCACTCTTCCAAATGAAAATCCGCCGCGCCTTTTTGCCCCGGCTCCTGGATCTCATGGCGGCCCACCGGCGCGCCGGGGATGCCATCGTCATCGCTTCCGCCACGCCCTACCATATCCTGGTTCCTGTGGTGAACTATTTAAAGCCCGATTTTCTGATTTGTACCCAGCTGGAAACCGATGCCGGCGGCTGCTGCACGGGGCGGTCTTTGGGCGCCATCTGCATCGGCGTTCAAAAAGCAAAACGGATTCGGGATCTGGCCGCTTGTCACCACCTCGATCTCGCCGCCGGCCATGCCTACTCCGATCATCATGTGGATTTGCCGATGCTGACCGCTGTCGGACATCCCCAGGTCGTCAACCCTTCGAAACGACTGGAGGGTACGGCGCACAAACATGGCTGGCCGATTCACCGTTGCAAAAGCCTTTAGGGCGCCAGATCCTGCGTTGGCAAGGGTTTGCAGTAGTTTACTACGGCTGCACCCTTGCCGCCTTGACTCTGACGCCCTAAAGGCTTTTGCAACAATGGGGTTTATTCCTCGAATGTATCTTCAGCATGCCTTTAATTCAATGCTGACAAGTGTTTTTAGCCTTTTTGCCATCTTTT
>JASFKE010000283.1:0-5939 GCA_050118795.1 Desulfobacteraceae bacterium
GTCTGTTCCATCTCCTCCAAAACACCGTGGCATGTTTTGCCATTGCCGTGAATGTCCTTGGCGACATCCATTTTCACGAGATAAACGGATTTGGCCTGATCAAAAAGAGGCTGTACTTTTTCCGTGGGCACGGTAATGGTCAAACTTCCATCCGGTAAGGCCAGTGACAGGTTGCCGTCCACAGAAAGATCCTGTGATGCCGGGGGCGGGGGCGCGGTTTCGGGTGCCGGGGACTCGGCAGGGGAGGATGGTTCCGGCGCGTCTGCTCCGGTGCCTTCCAAAATAGACTTCAAATCATTGATATGATGACTGATATCGATTTCGTTGCTGTTTAGAATATCATCCATGAGCGCCTTTAAAGCGTCAGATGCATTGAGCAGAACATTGACGATATCCGGAGTGGGCACCATCTCCCGGCTTCGGATTTTTCCCAAAATGTTTTCCATTTCATGGGTCAGGTCTTTGATATTGGTAAGCCCCATAAACCCGGCACCGCCTTTAATTGAGTGGGCGGCCCGGTAGACCTTGTTCACCAAATCCTCGTTGATGTCGGCGCCATCCTCTTCGATGGTAAGGAAATCATTTTCGATATTGGAGAGGTGATCCAGAGATTCCTCTAAGTACATCTGTAAGGTTTCGTCGTCTTGAATTGACATGGGGGGTACTCCTTCGGATCAATGTTAATATAGCTTCATCCCGAGATGAATGTTACCAAATCGAATGCGCATTTCCGCTGCAACGTCGATGCTTACGGCTGTATCCATTTTCAGTGTCAACAGGTGCGACACTGCCGGCGGGTGGGGTAACCACCCTTTTTCTGAAGATATCTATCCGCATGTTTCTTCAAAACTTTAGGGTTATCGTAAAAATAAAACGACATTTTCAGGTATTTGGACACCTGTTTGGCAAGGCGCGAAAGCGTTTAAGATCGCACCGGTATGCACATTGCATTAAAATGCCGCCAGCGCATGTTCGATGGTGGGTTGGGTTGGATATTGGCTGGTCTCCTGGAATCCTTTGAGGGCCTCGGCCTGGAAATCGC
Organism: Desulfobacteraceae bacterium; assembly: GCA_050118795.1. Classification (GTDB taxonomy): domain Bacteria; phylum Desulfobacterota; class Desulfobacteria; order Desulfobacterales; family Desulfosarcinaceae; genus JARRKU01. Next base: position 1,043 of record JASFKE010000283.1, read on the forward strand.
CGGCGACAATCCGCGCCGATATCTTATTGCGAATACAATTGTTGGCCACTGAAATGAGAACTTGGATGGCCATCATGTTGACATCTTCCAGAAGGCTGAGATCGATGACCATCTTTTTTACCCCGGAAGCGACCATCTCCTGGATTTTTTGCTTGACGGTGCTATCGATTTGGGCGCCTACGCTTCTTGAAATTTTGGCTGGGAAGGTCAAAATGATCAGGTCACCTTCATCCACTATAAAATCGAGTGATTCGGGACGGCTTTTGGCCGTCGGCGCTTCACCATCTTTGACAAGGTCGAGAACCTTGCTGGCTCTGTCAATGAGCTGTTCAGCTTTAAAGGGCTTGACGATGTAATCTTTAACCCCCATTTTGACGATCTGCATGACATAATCTTTGCCCGATTCAGCGGAGAGCATAATGACCGGGATGTTCTTTAGATCCTCATTATCATTAAGTCTGCTGAGCATTTCAATACCGGTCATCACCGGCATGGTGATATCCAGGACAATCAGATCCGGTTTGATTTCAGCAGCGGCGGCAAGTCCTTCCCGGCCGTTTACAGCCTCAAAAAGCTCACAATTATAAGGTTGGAACGCCTTTTTGACAATGAGACGGATGGTGCGGCTATCGTCAACCGTCAATACCTTGTAGGCCATGACTAATCTCCTCCATATCGCGTACTAATCCGGATATCGGCTGCTAAAATAGGGACTTTAGGAGATTGTCGCAAAGACTATATTATGGGCGCCTATTCAACAGACGACCCAAAACTGGCTTTTATGAATTCACGGTTGAGCCTGGCGATGTTGGTAATGTTGATCTCTTTGGGGCACTCGGCTTCACATTCGCGTTCATTGGTGCAGTTGCCGAATCCCAGACGGTCCATGGTCCGAACCATGTTGACGGCGCGCTTGGCGGCTTCGGGTCGACCTTGGGGCAAAAGGGCCAGTTGGGAAATCTTGGCACTGGTAAAAAGCATGGCCGAGGCGTTTGGGCATGAGGCTACGCAGGCGCCGCAACCAATGCATTGCGCCGCATCCATGGACAACTCTGCCGTCTCCTGGGGCACCGGCAGACAATTGGCGTCTTGGGCGCCCCCTGCATTGACGGAGACGTAGCCGCCGGCCTGAATAATGGTGTCGAGGTTGCTGCGGTCTACCACCAGGTCCTTAATGATCTTGAAGGCCATGGCCCGGAAGGGTTCGATGGCAATGGCATCACCGTTTTCAAAATGGCGCATATGCAGTTGACACAGGGTGGTTCCTTTTTCCGGACCGTGGGGGCGGCCATTGACGACGCAGCCGCACATACCGCAGATGCCTTCGCGGCAGTCATGGTCAAAAGCAATGGGGTCCCTGCCCTCCAGCGTCAATTGTTCGTTGACCACATCCAGCATTTCCAAAAAAGACATGTCAGTTGAAATGTTGTGGGCATTATAGGTTTCGAAACGTCCTTTATTCCCGGGACCGGTTTGACGCCAGACTTTGAGTTTAAGATTGATGGTCTTGGTCACTTGTAGCTCCTTTGCGTCAGTTTGACGTTTTCAAACTTGAGTTCTTCTTTGTGGAACCCGGGGGTCTCTCCCTCGCCTTTGTACTCCCATGCGGCCACATGGCAAAAATTCTCATCGTCGCGTTGTGCTTCATTTTCGTCAGTCTGAAAGCCTTCATTGAAATGGCCGCCGCATGACTCTTGACGTTCCAGAGCATCGATGACCATCAACTCGCCAAACTCAAGAAAATCCGCAACCCGTCCGGCTTTTTCCAAACTCTGGTTGAACTCTTTACCGCCGCCGGGCACCTGTACATTTTCCCAGAACTCTGCACGCAAATCCCGGATCATGGTGCGGGCTTTTTCCAGACCGGCGTTGTTGCGCGCCATGCCGCAGTAATCCCACATGATCAAGCCCAGCCGGCGGTGGAAGTCATCCACGGTGCGCTTGCCATTGATGGAGAGCAGTTTGTCCACACGGGACCGGACGGCTTTCTCGGTCTCCACAAAAGCGCTGTCGGTTTCCGATATCATACCTTTTTCCGCCCCGGCCAGATAGCCTCCGATGGTGTAGGGAAGTACAAAGTAACCGTCCGCCAATCCTTGCATCAGAGCACTGGCGCCCAGCCGGTTGGCGCCATGATCGGAGAAATTGGCCTCTCCGAGAACAAACAGGCCGGGGATGTTGCTCATCAGATTGTAGTCCACCCACAGCCCGCCCATGGTGTAATGGACCGCCGGATAAATCATCATGGGGGTTTTGTAAGGGTTGTCCGCGGTAATTTTTTCGTACATCTGGAACAGATTGCCATATTTCTTGCGGATGACATCTTCGCCGTCCCGTTTTATGGCATCGCTGAAATCCAGGTAGACCGCCAGCTTGGTATCCCCGACGCCCTTGCCGGCATCGCACTGCTCTTTGGCATTGCGCGAGGCGACATCCCGGGGGACCAGGTTGCCGAAACTGGGATATTTGTTCTCCAGGTAGTAATCGCGTTCGCTTTCCGGTATCTGTTGGGGGGGGCGGCTGTCGCCCTGGTTTTTAGGCACCCATACACGGCCATCGTTGCGCAGGCTTTCACTCATCAAGGTGAGTTTTGACTGGTAAGTGCCGTGCACCGGTATACAGGTCGGATGGATCTGGGTGAAGCACGGATTGGCAAAAAAAGCGCCCTTGCGATACGCCGCGAAGTTGGCGCTCACGTTGGATCCCATTGCGTTGGTGGATAAGAAGAACACGTTGCCGTACCCGCCTGTGGCCAGGACAACGGCGTCAGCGGCATGGCTTTCCAACTGACCTGTGATCAAATTGCGGACGACGATGCCCTTGGCATGGCCATTGACCATCACCAGATCCAGCATCTCCCGGCGGGGGTACATCTCAACTTTACCATCGGCGATTTGGCGGCTCAAAGAGCTGTATGCCCCCAGCAGCAGTTGTTGTCCTGTCTGGCCCCGGGCGTAGAAGGTTCGAGAAACCTGTGCGCCCCCAAAGGAGCGGTTGGCCAGTAAACCGCCATAATCGCGTGCAAAGGGGATCCCCTGGGCCACGCAGTGGTCGATGATCAGATTGCTGCACTCGGCCAGCCGATGGACATTGGCCTCGCGGGCCCGAAAGTCGCCTCCCTTGACCGTGTCATAAAAAAGCCGGTGAATGCTGTCGCCGTCATTGGGGTAATTTTTTGCGGCGTTGATACCGCCCTGGGCCGCTATGCTGTGGGCGCGGCGGGGGCTGTCCTGAAAGCAGAATGCCTTGACGTTATACCCTAACTCGGCCAGGGTAGCCGCGGCAGCGCCGCCACCGAGGCCGGTACCGACAACGATGATGTCGAATTTTCGTTTATTGGCGGGATTGACCAGCTTGAGTTCAAAACAGTGGCGCTCCCATTTTTCTGCTATAGGTCCTCCGGGGACCTTGCCGTCGAGCAACATATGTCATCCTTTCTATGCGCTAAGCGAAATAAAGATCGGCAGTGCGCCGAAGCCGATGCCGATGACCAGGGCAAAAACCAAACTTGCCGCTCTGATGATGGGCATATACTTGGGGTGATTGGCGCCGATCGTTTGAAAAGCGCTCCAAAATCCGTGGCTGACATGAACTGCGGCCACAACCATTGCCGCAAGGTAAACCGCGACATACAACGGATTGCTAAATGCTTCGGTGACGATACTATAAATGGTAGTGTCTGTCTTGTCTACAAAATGAAAATTAGCCAAATGGAATAAGACAAATGCCAATAACATGACGCCGGTATAAGGCATGGTTCTGGAGCCCAGGGTTCGTCCACCGCCACTTTTGTTGACGCGATAGCGAACCGGGCGCGCTTTGTAGTTTTGATAAAAGAGCGTTAAACCGGTAAGAATGTGGACCAATGCCAAGATAAGCAGTGCCCACTCCACAAATATCAGCAAGACGCCCAACGAATGCAGATGCTCGGCATAGCTGTTGAACATCTCTTTGCCGCCATAGATGGTCAGGTTTCCGGCCAAATGCCCGGCAAGAAATCCACAAAAACAGAGCCCCGTGATGGACATCATGATCTTCTTGCCCACCGATGACTTTAAGGTACTGATAAGCCAGTTCATACACGCCTCCAAGGGAAATATAAAAAATATATCGGTATGCAGCCGCAGATGATTTTCTCGAATCAATGCACCGCCGTAAACCGAAAATCATCGTTACACATGTTACTGTAAATCTGTGGATGTATAAAAAACCCTACTAAAAATTGTAAGAAAAAATCTTACAGATCGTGTAATTATCATCTCTCATGAAAAATCAACTAAGAGATAACATTGTTACTGTCAAGGAAAAATTTTTCGCCACCACCCGTCCCATTCCTGGGAGAGAACAGCATTGCCCAATTGAATACCGATATCCGTTTTAAGGCGCTTTTTAACGTGCGAAAGCCATTTTTCAGGTGTGTCGTGTCCAATCTCTTTAAGGTGCATCAGATCGATGATCAGCGCCAATTGGTCTGCATCATGGGCCAACCTGGCCTCCAACGTTTCGCCTGCGTTGAACTCTTCCAAAAGATCGGCAATGCTCTCACGGAAGGGTAAATTCTCCAATGCGTCGGCCAAGGCTTTTTTTTCATTAGCTTTAACATAATGCTTTTGTACATAATTCAGATCCCCGATGCGTGTCTCTGGCAGATCGTGGAACAGGCACATGCCCATTAATCGCTCGCTGTCCGCTTCGGGCATCAGCTGTGCGAATACAAAGGCGATCATGGTCGCAGAGTAGACATGGTCAGCCACCGATTCACCACCGGTGCCCAGATATTGGTATCCGCTGCGCGGTATATGCTTGAGAAAACAGGCTTCGAACATGAATTCAGCGATATGTTTCATTGGCGCTCCTTATTACGGTTTCGGTCTGTGGCATGGTCATTGAACCATTG
>JASFKE010000284.1:0-5931 GCA_050118795.1 Desulfobacteraceae bacterium
ATTGGCGCCGCTGAACTGACCGGGGAATCTTTGACCGCTTTTCTGGGAGACCGCATCGGCCTCAAACGCGCCATGATGATCGGCGCGGGCGTCGCAACCATAGGCTATCTCACTCTACCCCTGGTCGGATTTTCGTTATATGCGAGCCTGGGCGGGTTGTTCTTGATATTCCTCTCTTTTGAATTCACCATTGTCTGCAGCTTTTCCTTGGGCACGGAACTGCTGCCATCGGCCCGCGCCACGATGATGGCCGGATATTTCGCCGCAGCCGGGTTTGGCCGCATGTTGGGCGCTTTTGCAGGCGGCGCCGTATGGTTGACCGGCGGCCTCACAGCGGTAACGACCACTTCGGCTGTGGCCATGGTCCTGGCCATGATCTGTCTATTGTGGGGATTAAAAGGATGGCGTGCATCTGACAGCAGCGTCAGTTGACCCTATTGCTGCTAAAGCCTTTAGGAGTCCGGATTTTGCATTGCCAAGGCCTCGGTGGTTTCCCACGGCTTCGCCCTTGGTCGCCTTGGCGCTTGAGCCCCAAAGATCTTTGACCCAAGCCCTATCCACGATTCGCCATAGAGAGCAACATGGGCCCATACTGGTTCAGTTCCTGGTCCACCTTTACTGGATCGGCCACATATTTGCCCAACTCCTTCCAAAACCGGGCACTGTGATCTTTTATGCGGGTGTGGACCAACTCGTGCAAAATGGTGTAATCCATCAGTTCTACGGGCAGTCTGATCAGATTCACATTGAGATTGATGTTGTTGTCGCCGGAACAACTGCCCCAGCGGGTCTTTTGATTGCGCACAAAGACCTTGTTATAGGTGAATCCATATCGGCGGGCCAGCTCCTCCAGACGATCGACAATGACCTTTCTGGCGACGGCCCGGTTGATGGGTGCCATATGGTTATAGCCATTGGCCTCTTGTTCTATTTGGGCCGCACGTTTTAAATGTTCCGCCAGCCAATCCGCTCTCTCCTGCGCCACCGCCAAGGCTTCTTTGTAGGAGACATTGCGCGGAACAGTGATGCGCACCCCTTTGAAGGGCCGCACGGAGAGACAAATATGTTTGGCACGACGGCAGCGCTGCAATTGAACTTGCCCCACCCCCTTTATGTGCACTATTTTTGGATTTGATCTTTCAGTTGCCAATTTTGTCTTCTCTGTTCATGTGATAATTCACCTCAAGAGCCCGCTTTGAACAGCACGTCGACGACATTCCGAACGTATTGTTCATCGGAAACTCCCTCCAGCGCCTTTTGGGGAAATGCCACTTTGGATTTGAAATGGGAAGCGATCTCATCAAACAGGGCAACGCGTGCTTCCGCAAGGAGATCATCTCTGCGCATCAAAGCACGCAATGCAATACCGGCCTCTTCGGGGGCCACATGTTGTCGCATTCTGGCGACCAGGTGGGGGTAGGCGTGCAGACTGTTGTAACGGTTTGAATGCAGAATCTGGTCAAGGTCCGGTTCAAAAGCCCGGGTGGTTTTGACAACCATCGTACTGGCGGCCAGGTCTCCCAATCTTTGGCTGTGGCGGTTGACCAGACAGACCACACCGCCGACAAGATAAAAGAGAGGCAGGCTGTCCACAGCCCGTAATAAGTTGCGTATGATAATTTGACTCGGTTGCAGCCGCAGCCCGTTGACATCCATCACCCGCAGTCTGAGTATCCTTTTGCCAACGGTCTGCCCCTGCCAAAACCACTCCAGGCAGATGGTGTATCCGGTGGTGATGAGAAAGTAGATAAAGATGGAAGCAGCAGAAGAAAAATCCGGGCTGATCATCCCCAACAGACCGATCAACACCCGCCCGAATTGGAAGCACGCCATGATGCAGGCCGCATCGATCATCCACGCCAGTGAACGACTCACCGGCCCGGCCAGGGGGAGATTGAAGGTCACCCCTTCAGGAGTTTGAATGGTTAAGTTGTGCTCTTGTATGCTCATTGCAACACCGTGTTTGACAGGCTATCAACCCATAGACTTTGAACCAGGCCAAAGGCCCCTAATTCTGCGCCAACTCATCGGCTGGACTTGCCGGCGACCGGCCAACCGGAAAAAAAGGACCAGGAGAAAAAGTTCAACCACACCAAATGCGATTTTGATCTCATAGGCAATCACCGGCGCATGGTACTGGGAGAAGAAGGCCTCCACTACACCCGCCCAGACCAGCATGATCGCCACAGCACAAATCAAAGTCACCACATCCGGCACAACTTTCCTGAGGCGATCACCAAAGGGCAGAGCAGATTTTCGACCGATCATGGCCCCGGCCAGAAGCAGACCGGCTTGTCCGGCCAGTAGAATGGACGGAATCTCCACTGCCCCATGGGGCAGGAGCCAACCGGCTAAAAAAAGGCCCTGGTCCGCCCGGATATAGTCCGCTGCCACGGCGCCCAGCATGACACCATTGCTGTAGAGTACAATAACGGTGCCGATTCCCCAGGTCATCCCCAAGGCGAGCACAAAGATCGATACCCGGGTGTTGTGGGTCATTAAAAAGGCGGAAAAGCTGCCTTTACCGCCACCCTGGCGGATATTTTCTTCTCTCTCTTCCCGAGCCACCCGCTCGGCGGGGTCCAACTGCAGATGTTCAAACGGCATGAGCACGGCCTTGGCTTCGGGATCAAATACGATGGCGCCCGCCCCGAAGAGAGAGCCGGCCATCATAATGGCCATCGACAGTGCAAAGGCGCGCCAGCTGCGCCGGAAGGTTTGCGGAAAGGTACCCCAAAACCATCGCCAGAATGAGAAACGTACGGACTCTTGCCGACCGGCATGGATCATGGCATAGGCGCGGCCCACCATGGACTCCAAATAGTCGTTGATGGCGCGCTCGGCTGAAAAGGTACTTATTTTTGACAGGTCGGAAGAGGCCCTTTGGTAAAGATAGTGCAACCGCTTGATCTCTTCAAAGCTCATACGGCGATATGGATCCCGCTCATTCAGGGTCAATAGGTTTTCCAACTCGGTCCAATAGGGTCGTTCGGTGGCGATGAATTTTTTCAAATCGATGATCATTATATCACCTGCCGTTGCTTGATATCCATATACTGGCTCACCAACTGGCTGCAGAGCTGATTCTCATCCAATAGATGAAGAGCGGCCCCATGCTGTTTCAGGTGACGGTGGGTTTCATTGATGGATGCCCACACCATGTGGCCGACCAGATGTTGATACACCCCTTGAATCTCTTTGATATCCGGTATGGAGAAGAGCGGATGAGCCCCCGGCGGCCGAAACATGTTCACCATTAAAATGTGTTGTCGACTGGCGGCACGCATGGCATGGGTAAAAGATTGCGCCAGCACCGGATCGTCCAGACTGGTCAAAAAGACCAAAAGGGCGCGTTTTCGCAAGTGGGTCCCAATATAGGTAAACAGCTCCTCGAAATCAGGGGACAGAGCATGAGGCTGGCGATTGTATAAGGCGTCCCGGCAGGCGTTGTAGTGGGCCGTGCCGCGACCGGCTTTGATAAAACATTCAGGCTTGTCGCCGAAAACCAGCAGCCCGTAACGATCCGACATCTGATCGGCCACCATGGACATGACCAGGGCCGCCGTCATATACCGTTCAAAAATAGTGGGTGCCGCAAGTTTTGGCCCTGATCGCTCGGCAAGGCGGCGATCTGTAACAAAGGATGCGCTTCGGGTACTCAGACGTGACGTGTCCAGGATCACGTAGATCTCCTGGGCCTGCTCCACCTGGTAAACCCGGGTGATGGGGTGGCGTCGACGCGCTGTGGCTTTCCAGTCGATATCTTCAAAACTGTCGCTGGGCAAGTACTCACGCAGTTGTTCGAACTCGCGTCCTTTCCCAACCCGGCGCTGGGTTCGAAGCCCCCACTGCCTGCGGCGAAATAGACCCAGCAACTGCTGCTGTCCGCTGATCAGATTGGGATAGGCCCGAACTTCACATTTTACACAAATACGTCTGCGAAGTGCCCACAGGCCGAATACCGAGGCCACCTCAAGGTGGCAGCGCTCTACAGCGTATCGTCCCCGCCGCATGGCTCTGCAGGACCAGTTCAGCTCAGCGCCTTGGGGTCCTTTTTCGAGAAAGACACGCAACGTATCCTGTTCCGACGCAATCTGGCGCGGCAATGCCAGTCCAAAACGCAACCACGTATTCATTGTTTCAGGCTTGCGCACCACGACCTGAATTTGAGAGACCTTGTCCACGGTCAGCCGAATGACCTCAGGGATGGCCACGGTCAACGCATTGAGCTGTCGTCTACGCGTCATACTATCCAATGTGGCGATCATCACAAGCAACCCAACGCTTGCCGCCGCGTAGGCCGTCCAGTCATAACGCCACGCCGATAGCAATCCGGCTGACGGCAAAATCGCTGCAGCCAGAAAAATCAAACGTGTGCTGGGCACAATCATCTGGGTACCGTTACCCCTTGTAATATCTGTTGAATGACTTCTTCAATGGCCAATCCTTCGATCTCATACTCCGGTCTCAAAATAATTCGGTGGCCCAGAACCGGCAGCGCCAGCGCCTTGATATCGTCCGGGGTCACAAAGTCACGGCCGTCCAAGGCCGCATTTGCACGACTGCTCAGCAAAAGCGCCTGGGTGGCCCGGGGGCCTGCGCCAACCAATACGCCTTGGTGTTTTCGGGTCTGCCGAACGACATCCACCAAATAAGCCACAAGCTCTTCTTTAATTCGAATCTTCACCAATTGCCGCCTCAAAGTGGTCAGGGCCTCATCCGTAATGACCGCTTTAACGGCTCCGCTTTTCAATACCTGCTCCGGAGAATCCGCCCCAAGCATCCGCTTTGCCAAGGCCAGTTCCTCTTCCCGGCCCGGGTGCAGCATAGGGATCCGCAACATGAAACGATCCACCTGGGCTTCGGGTAATGGATAAGTGCCTTGGAACTCGATGGGGTTCTGGGTGGCAAAGACCGTAAAATTATTCGACAGTATATGGGTGCGCCGGTCGATGGTCACCGTCCTCTCCTGCATGGCCTGGAGCAGGGCCGATTGTGTTTTGGCCGGCGCGCGGTTGATTTCGTCGGCCAGAAGAAAGGTGGTGAAAATGGGGCCTTTGACCAGCGCAAAATTGTTCTTCTGAAAATTAAACACATGGGTCCCGGTGATATCCGCCGGCATGAGGTCCGGAGTAAACTGGATGCGGGCAAATTCGCATCCCAGAACATGGGCCAGAGTACGCACCAACAGCGTTTTGGCCACCCCGGGCACCCCTTCTATTAGAGCGTGGTTACCCGTAAAAATAGCGATCAGCGCGCTGTCGATCACACGATCCTGTCCAATAATGACTTTTGCAACCTCAGCTTTGGCACTGGCGAGAATATCTTTCAATGGGTCGGTCATGGGTGTTTTCCTCGTTTTAACAGTTGGCAAATCTGTTTATAGGTTCGAACTTGTACGTCTTTTCGCGAATCTGCACTCGACTGCCGGACCAGGTTCTTTATCTCGGCAATGCAGGCCGGGGGAACGTGTCGGGCGGCCTGGACTTTCCATGTTTCGAAGCAAACGGATAACAACTCCTGGGTCCCGATGTGCCGCCTGGCCAGATGCACCACCCCCTGGCCTGTATCTCTTCCGACCGTTGGCTGCTCCATCGAGCTCTCCTGGCGGGATTGTGCCATGGGGACGAATATGGCGGACTGGCGCCAAACAAATAAAATTGTCACCGCCAACAGTGCGGCAAAGAGACCGTGCAACCGATACTGCCTGGCCAGCCCTGCCACACCCGGTTGTTTAACGAGCCCTTTATGGTATTCGTCAAACAGGATATCGTTGCCGGGAACCACCAACCACGTCAAAAATCCGGGTCTTCGGTTGTTGCGCATCGCTTCATTACTGATGAGATAACTGTCGGCGGCCATCACCACGGTGCCTTTACCCCATGGCCTTTGCGCCACCACCGAATAACCTTGCCAGGTATAAAGCGTTTC
>JASFKE010000285.1:0-5931 GCA_050118795.1 Desulfobacteraceae bacterium
TCAGGTTAGAAAATCAAGGCCATGTTGGCAACCCAGCGCTGTCATATATTCACATATGAGGCTGTAATTTAGCAAGCAGCGGGTGTACGTAGCTTTTATTATCTCTGTGAAAACGCCAGCTTAATACCTAATCCGATAAATAAGGCACCTGTGATTTTATTTAGTAAACCGCCCATCATATTACCGCCATAGAATTTGCTTTTTAGCCATGAAGATCCATACACAAGTACTATACACCATATACTGCCTGTCATGAAAAAGATCATACCCAATGCCATGAAGGATCCAAAAACAGATTCTGTCTCAGGGCTGACAAACTGAGGTAAAAAGGAGAGAAAGAATAATGCGACTTTTGGGTTCAAAAGGTTAGTAAGCATTCCCTGTCTGTATGTTTTCCATGGTTTTTGCTGAATACTCCCATCGATACTCAACTGTGCGTGATGTGCCTTATTACGCACAAAACCGATGCCAATCCAGATTAAGTAACCTGCACCAATATACTTCACGATACTGAAAGCTATGGAAGAAGCAACCAGAATCGCAGACAAACCAAAGGCCGCCAGCATTGTATGAACCAAAACGCCCGACATAATTCCAAAGGCAGAAACCATACCACCTTTTTTTCCCTGAACTACACTGCGACCAATAATATAGATTGTGTCCTGACCAGGAGTAAGATTTAAAAGAATAGATGAAATTATAAACAGTGAAAAATTTTGTATTTCAAACATGTAGCAATCTCCGGTTCATGCGACTATGGGGTTATTTCAAGGAGACGATGGCTTGTTTGAAGTTCTCATCTTCTATAGGGTTCACTTACTGACGACAGCTTTCAAGTACATTGTTGATGGACACCGCCAGCTTATTTTTAGTAACCGGCTTTAATAAAAAGCAATTGATGTTCAAAGCGTTGCACAACCGATGGTCGGCCTTTTCACTGAATCCAGTACACAGGATCAATGGAAACTGCGGCCGGATCTCTCGAATACGTTGTACGAGCATGTCGCCCGTCATATGCGGTATAGTCATATCGGTCGCCAGGATATCATAATTATCCGGATTTGAGGCAAAACTATCGAAAGCGGTCCGAAATTGCATGGTGTATGCTTTATCCAAGGCCCCGATGGGGGCTGCCAATATGTTTTGATCCACCAAAACCTGGTGCATATTCTGCCAGACACGCGCCTCCATCCAACCGATGTGGTCTTTGCCCGTATGAACAAGGGGGGCAAGGCGGTAAGCATGTCGGCCTGGAGTTCACGATCCTTGATTTGGGCATATTTTATAGTCGTATCCACAGCCTCATAAATGATTCATGCTATATACCCAAGGACACTGCGGGTCGCGAATAAAAGTAGAGGTTGAGGCCGGGAGTTTTTCATGGGATCCGACCACGAGATAACCGCCGGGCGGCAGTGTGGCGGTGATGCGGTCAAATGCGGCGCGGAGCAAGGGGCCCTGGTGATAGGTCAGCAGGTTGTTGCGCATTAGAATCATCTGGAAGGGACCTGGCGGCGGCGGATCGAGCAGGTTGTGCTGTTGCCATTGGATTGGGGGCAATCGGTTTTTTCTAATCTTGAAACTGCGTCCCCCCCGCATGGAGACAAAATAGGCAGCGCGCAAGTCGACGGGAACCTCTTTGAGACTGCTGTGGCCATAAAGGCCCTTGCCGGCCCGATCGAGGCAGGCATTTTGGGTGTCTGTCGCCAGCAGTTCGACAATGGGAGAATTCTCCATGGAATCCAACACAATGGCCAGGCTGTAGGCCTCTTCACCGCAAGCGCAGCCGGCACACCAGATACGGATGGGCGGTTCAAACCTTTGGACGAGAAGGGGAAGCAATCGTTCTTTTAATGTTTGCCAAAGCTGACGGTCCCTGAAATAGCGACTGATGGTCACGAGCAGACACTGTTCGCATGCATCTTTTTCCTCGGGGGATCTGTTCAACACTTCAAGATAATCCGCAATGGTTCGGCAGCCGATCTCATCCATACGGCGGCTCAGACGCTTTTTTACCCCTTTGCGGACTTTGCGGTAGCCTTGCCAGGGGCGGTCCAGGTGGCCAAGCAGTGTACGAAACTCATCATCGTTAAACATTGTTATGTCAAAACGTTTGCCATGGCGATAAAATGAATAAAAGCGGTTCGTTGACAATTTGACGATCCTTGATATACGATTATAAATCATTCTGACCTTGGGAATCAACAACTCAGCCCTGCGACAGACCTAAAAAGGAAATCACCTTCATATTAATATTTGGCCCCAGCACCAGGGCCTTTTGTGATTGTGCCGCATTCGGAAAAGCCACCATCGGTGGCGATGGCGGCCATCATCTACGGCACAATGTAAATATTATTGAAGAAGGAGAGGCACAATGATGACACACAGGTGGTCGGATATCGGTATCTTTATTCTCACAGTACTGCTCTTTTTGGGTTTGGGCAGTGCCCAGGCGTATCGAAACCCGGAGATGCTGGGTCGGGGTCTCGAGGAGGCGGATGTTGTTTACTACCCGGGAGATGGTCCGGCCGGGGGGCTGGCCCATGTCGACTATTGGACCATCGACGACACCTCTGGGCTTAGCGAACGGGAAAAACTCAAGGTCGATCGAATTGTCGGCAACCGGCTCCACAGCGCACTGTTCCAGCCCTGGCAGGTGGTCGCCGGATATGAAGCCCACGGCATCCTGAATGTGGACGGCCGCAGGCAGTGGTTGACCCTCAAATTGCCCGACCAGTGGAACCGGAAACTGATCGTGTGCGGCTGTCCGGGATTGCGCAACGAGTACGCCAACGAGGCCACCTTTGTCCCCTGGCTGCTGGAGATGGGATATGCCGTGATCTCCGGAAACAAGGGGTTGGACAATAGCTGGGAGAGCATGCTCACCGGTACACACCCCTCACAGCATTGGGGTCAGATGATGCACGATTTGGCCCAATGGGCCAAGTCCAGGATCATCACGGCCACCCATCGCGGGATCAAACGTGTCTATGCGGTGGGTCTGTCCAACGGCGGCTATCAGGTCCGCCGGGCGCTGGAGATCGACAACCGCGGGCCGCGCCGGCGTCGTATCTTCGATGGCGGCCTGGATTGGTCCGGAACCTATTTTGCCGCCAAAGAGGTCCTGGACGCGAACAAGGACGGCATGGTGTCGGTACAAGAGTACGCATCTGCCAAGACGCTGGTGGGCCATATGGACACCGCCTGCCTGACCATGGGGTGGGCCTATGGCGACGACACCCTGACCACGCCGGAACAATACGGGCTGATTCCGCGCTACCCGGATGCCCGCAAGGCCATGCTGGAGGCGGGCTTCAACCAGAACTCGGACATCTTTTGGGGCTTTTACAACACCAATTACGACATCTATAAAGATTACGGCCTGCTTGAATGGCAGGGGGTGGGGTATCAAAACCTTGTCTCCTATGTCTATCGGGCCGAGCTGCTGGGTCACGATCTGGCACAATCTGCCGCCTACAGCTGTTTTTACGATCCTGACCAGCCGGATCAGCGGCCCCCCCTTTACGACTGGCTGGAGAGCGCGGTCGACGGCGGGTGGACAACACAGGGCGTGCAGTATGCGCTGGCCAATGCCAACACAGCCAGGTTCAAGGTGCCGATGATCACCCTGGTCGGCGATGCCGACGGGTTGCTGGCTATTCATGCCCACTCATTGGCCTATGGGCGGGCCGTGAAAAAATACGGCAGGCGATGGCTGCATCGGCTCTATGTCATCGCAAACGCGCCCCATGTGGACGCCCATGCCGATGGGCGGGAGGATTTTGATTTTGATGGAACTCCCAACAACGAAGGCGCCGCAGACGAACTGACGCCCATGCAGGCTTACACCCAAAGAGCCTTCGACTATCTGGTGGACTGGGTGGAAAAAGGCATCTGGCCGCCGAAAAGCACCTTCGTGGCCACCGATCCCGGCAATGACGCTGTCGATCCGTCCCAGCTCTCCTGGTAGCCATGGCCATACCGTTTTGGCGGGTTTGCCTACTTTGCCAGATCGGGTTCGCCGCAGTGTTTTAATATCTCCGCTCTGGTTGCGTCTCGCAGCGCCACCGCGGCATCCCACTGCTCACCCTGGGGCGCAATGGGCGGGCAGACCTGGACAGTGACGGCGGTGCGTCGCGGAAACCAGGTGTCCTCGCGCAGCAGGGAGCGGCTGCCGCGGATGGCCACGGGCACCACCGGAACTCTGGCTTTGACCGCGGTCAGAAAGGCCCCCATGCGAAAGGGCTGCAGCCCTGGCATGCGGTAGAAGGTCCCTTCCGGGAAGAAGATGAACGAGCGCCCCTGCCGGGCCGACCGGATCACCTTGCGGGCATCTGCCGTGCCTTTGCTGATGTCAAAGCGTTCGACAAACTCCGTGCGCAGCCTTTTGAGAAACAGCCGGCTGACAAAATTGCCGGCAAGTTCCCGTTTGGCCACATAGCTGATGTGCACCGGAAGGGTTGCCGCCAGAATGGGGCCGTCTGCGTAGCTGCAATGGTTGGAGACCACGATGCAGTGTGAGGTCCGGTTCAGGTATTCCAGGCCGCGGACACGAACGGGAATCCCGGCCAGACGGAAAAGCAATTTTGAAAAAAACCGCGTGGCGCCGTAAGATCCGGAAAATCCCGGCCCAATCACCACAACCGTCCAGACCAAAGGGGCCAGCAATACCATCAGCAAATAGATGTAGGCGGCGTAAAGCAAGGCGCTGGCGCTTTTGCGCAGGCGGCGGATCTGGGGGATGACGCCCAGCCAGGAGAGCCGCACGAACTGCCACCAGACCGCACGCTGCTTTTTTCCGATCCGGCCGCTCTCATACTGCTCGCGGCTGGCGGCCCGGCGGATCTTGCCGCTGGATGTTTTGAGCACTTTGTGCGGCGGTGTCAGCACCACATCATCCGGCGGCGCTCCAAGCATATCCACCACCACGGCGTTGACATCCCGGCCCAGGGCCGCGAGCATACCGGGGTCCGTCTCCCGGGTTTCGGCCAGCACCACCAATTGTTCTGTGCCCGACTCCCGGTCGGTGCTACCAAATACGGCAATGCACCCTTTGCGCAGCCCCGGGATGTTGCCCACGGCCTCTTCCAGCTCCGAAGGGTAGATATTTCGTCCGGCCCGGATGATGATGTCCTTGGATCGGCCGGTGAGGTAAACCTCGCCTTGGGCGATGTAGGCCAGGTCGCCGGAATCGAGCCACTGGCCATGGAACAGCGCGGCCGTCGCCTCCGGATTGCGGTAATAGCCGGAGGTGCACGAGGGCCCTTTGAAGAGCAGGCGGCCCTCTTCGCGTTCGGCGGCTTCCCTTCCGGCGGCATCCACGATCCGGATCTGATGCCCCTCCAGGGGCTGGCCGCAGGATACAAAGCACAGGGCATTGGAATCGTCTGCCGCGGCAGGTTCGGCATGTCGGGTGCGCATGAACCGGTCGCGCTGGATGCGATCGATTCCCGGGGCCTGGTCCAGGCCCGGAAACGCCAGACCCACGGAGGTTTCCGCCAGTCCGTAGGCGGGCGTCATGGTTTCGGCCCGGAAATTGTAGGGGCCGAAGCGCTGCTGAAAGCGTTCGATGGTGGCCGGGCTGACCTGCTCTGCGCCGTTGACGGCCAGTCGCCAGGAACCCAGATCCAGATCCTGGATTTCCGTGTCGTCGATTTTGGTCAGGCAGTACTCGAAGGCAAAGTTGGGTCCGGCCGAAATCGTGCCGCGATGTTTGTGAATGGCCCACAGCCAGCGGGAGGGCCGGGTGAGGAAAGCCAGTGGCGACATCAGGACCAAAGGCATGGCGCAATAGAGGCTGGAGAGCCAGGCGCCGATCAACCCCATGTCGTGATAGAGCGGCAGCCAGCTTACAAAGGTGTCGCGAGAGCTGACGTCGAAGGTCGCGACCATGGTGCGAATATTGGTCAGCAGGTTGTCATGGGTCAGCAC
>JASFKE010000286.1:0-5917 GCA_050118795.1 Desulfobacteraceae bacterium
CACAGCAAGTTCCTCCGGGGGGGGTGATTTCGGGCCTGGCGTTGATTTTTTCCGTCTATATCATGTCTCCGGTAATTTCAGACTGTTATGATATCGTAAAAACAGAAGATTTTGCATCCCAAGATGTCCAGGGGATGGTTCGGGTCATCGACAAGGCCAAAGAACCATTTATCGACTTTTTAAAGAAACATGCAAGAAAAAGAGAGCGTAAATTCTTTGCCGAGTCTATCAAGTACTTATGGCCGGATAAAAGACAATACGATAAGAGTGATTTAATCGTATTGATCCCGGCATTTGCCGTAAGTGAGCTGACTTCCGCTTTTGAAATCGGATTTTTAATCTATTTGCCCTTTATCGTCATCGACATGATTATATCCAATATCTTATTGGCCATGGGTATGATGATGGTTTCGCCCATAATCATTTCCGTGCCCTTTAAGTTGTTGCTTTTTGTTACCCTGGAGGGGTGGACCAGAATTATTCACGGCCTCATTTTAACATATCGGTAGAAAAATGGACTCATCGCATATCATCGAATTTACCTTTAAGGCCCTGATGCTGGTACTGATTTTGTCGCTGCCGCCCATCATCGTTGCAAGTGCCGTTGGTATTTTACTCAGCTTGATTCAGGCCGTTACCCAGATCCAGGAGCAAACGCTTCAATTCGGTTTAAAGCTTGCCGCCGTGGTCATCACCATTGTGGTTACGGCCCGCTGGGCCGGCCATGAATTGATCATATTTACCATTAATGCTTTCGAGTTTTATAAATTTTAACCTTATGCTGTTTGAACAGGTCGAATATACCCTAACCGATGTTTCCATCGGAGTCATGCGAATTGCAGCCGCCATTGCGGTTATTCCATTCTTTGGGCGCACCATTGTGCCGGTGTCCGTTAAAATGGGTATCATATTGACCCTGGCTATCATTATCTATCCCCTGGTTGCCTCCGGAACCAACTATTCCGGCTCCGTTGGCGGTTATATTACTATTTTGGTCAAAGAGGCTTTCATCGGTTTTTTGTTCGGCTATCTCATCAGCCTGGTATTTATGGCCGTCAGATCCAGCGGCGAGCTGATCGATCAACAGCGGGGGGCATTTAACGCTCAGATGCCGGAAGGATTGCTGGGAGGGCAGCAAACCACACCTTACGGTAAATTTCTTTTCCACATCACCACCGTATTGTTCTTTGTCAGTGGTGGATTTCTGGAAATACTCAATGGCCTGATGGAGAGCTACCGCGTCTGGCCGGTTTTAACTTTTTTTCCGGAATTCAACGAAGAATTCGTTCTTTTTTTTCTGGAACAGGTCGATTCCATGGTGTTACTGGCCGCGCTTATTGCGGCCCCGAGCCTGATAACCACATTTACCGTTGAAATCAGCCTGGGATTTGTCAACCGGTTCTCACCCCAATTCAATGTTTTTATGATTGCCATGTCCATAAAGAGCGGCGTTGTGGCGTTTGTGTTTCTGATATATTGCGGTTTTTTATTACCTTACTTACAGACAAGGTTTTTAGATAGCAACACTTTGATATCTTTTATTAAAACGGCGATCCAATGAGTGGTGGCAGCGAAGAAAAAACAGAACAGCCGACTAAAAAAAAGCTGCGTGATTTGCGCAAAAAAGGCCAGATTGCCAAGAGCAAGGATCTTGTCATCGCCTTCAACATGATTGCCGCATTCTTATACCTCTGGCTTGGATGGGATATTATCAAAATCAAAATTCACGAGATGATGACGTTGCCTTCACAATACTATGGTGAGCCTTTTGATGAGGCTTTTCCCCAAGTGGTGGCCGGCGTGATTTTAAAAGCCATGGGGGTGATATTCCCACTTGTTGCGTTGGTGGTCGTGTTGGTGATATTGGCCCATTTTTTTCAATTCGGTGTCCTGTTCAGCATCCACCCGATTATCCCCAATATGAGCCGCATTCATCCGGTGGAGGGGTTTAAAAAACTGTTTTCACTGAATAAATTGGTCGATTTGATTAAATCTATTCTTAAAGTGGCGGCGATGATGGCGGCCATTTATGTGATTGTAAGAAATTGTCTGGGCCAGATGGTATTCATCCCCTATTGGGGAATTGACGCCGCCATGGGAATGCTCGCAT
This sequence comes from Desulfobacteraceae bacterium, assembly GCA_050118795.1. Lineage (GTDB taxonomy): Bacteria > Desulfobacterota > Desulfobacteria > Desulfobacterales > Desulfosarcinaceae > JARRKU01. The sequence goes on from JASFKE010000286.1 coordinate 2,111, forward strand.
CAATGCTGAAACAGACCGTTATTGCCACCATTATCATATTTATCGTGTTTGCGGCCTTTGATCTGTTTATGCAAAAATTTCTATTTAAAAGACAAAACCGGATGAGCAAATACGAGGTGAAAAAAGAGTATAAAAACAGGGAGGGCGATCCATTTATCAAAGGCAAAAGAAAGGCCCTTCACAAAGAGTTCGCCTTGACATCAGCCAAAAAGAATATTCAAAAATCCAATGTTGTTATCACCAACCCCACCCATCTGGCAGTAGCCCTTTTTTATAATAAATTAGAGGTGGAGCTACCCGTTGTAACCGCCAAGGGCAAGGGGGGGGCTGCGAAGTATATTGTCAAAGAGGCCAAAAAGGCCGGCGTGCCGGTGGTGCAAAATAAACCGCTGGCGAGAAAATTATTCAGTCAGGTGCCCATTGAAGAATACATCCCCAAAGAACTCCTGTTTCCCGTTGCTGAAATTCTGCGGTGGGTAAGGGATAAACGAGAGTGGAAATAAGGTAACTATGAGAGAAGGCGATATAAAAAATACTGTCAACAGGTTATCCAAACACAATGACATTGTATTGGCGGGAATGGTGGTGGCGATCATTGCTTTGATCATTCTGCCCATACCACCGGCGCTTGTTGACAGCATGATTGTTTTGAACATGGCCACCTCTGTGGGATTGCTCATGCTCTCTTTATACATTCCATCGGCCTTGTCCCTGTCGACGTTTCCGACATTGCTGCTGTTTACCACTTTGTTCCGGTTGGCGCTCAATATCACGACCACGAGACAAATCCTGCTGCACGCCAATGCCGGTAAAATTATTTATACCTTCGGAAACCTGGTGGTGGGGGGCAATTTTGTCGTTGGCGGTGTCGTGTTTATTATTATCACCATCGTTCAATTCGTGGTGATTGCCAAAGGCTCGGAGCGTGTTGCCGAAGTGGCCGCCCGATTTACCCTGGACGCCATGCCCGGAAAACAGATGAGCATCGACGCCGATATGCGGGCCGGGGTCATCGATCTGGATGAGGCCAGAACGCGAAGGGCAAAAATCGAAAGCGAAAGCAAAATGTTCGGCGCCATGGACGGGGCTATGAAGTTTGTCAAAGGCGATGCCATTGCCGGGCTCATCATTGCCGTGATCAATATTCTCGGCGGTATCGCCATAGGCGCGTTTCAGAACGGTATGGCCATCGGCGAGGCCGTTCAGAAGTATTCGATTCTAACCATTGGTGACGGTCTGGTATCTCAGATACCGGCCCTGTTTATCTCCATAACCGCCGGAATTATCATTACACGGGTTGAAGTCAGCGATGAGACCGGACATTTGGCGGGTGAGATCGGAACCCAGGTGCTCAACCAGCCCAAAGCCTTGCTGATCACAGGTGGTGTCTTGTTGGGCATGGCATTGATCCCCGGTTTCCCCAAAGTTCAATTTCTTGGCCTGGGAGTCGGCCTGGCCACCTTTGGCGGCGCGTTTTTCATCTTTGCGCCGAGAATTGAAAAGCATATTCCGGCGGACAAGAAACACTTTACTATTTTAAAGCAGGGCTCCGACAAAGAGCAGGTCAATTTCAGCATAACCGTTCCCCTTTTGGTCGATGTGTCGGAAAAGGAAAGAGCTGCTTTGAGTGTCGGTAAATTAAACCAAGAGTTTACCCAAATCGGCAAATCCTTTTACTATAAATACGGTGTTCCCTTTCCGGGGGTCAGCTTTCGATTCAACGATCGCCTTCCGGCCGAGACCTATTATGTTCTCGTTAATGAGGTTCCCATGTACCAAGGCCAGATTCTGCGGAAAAAGTTGTTGGCCAAAGCCCCAACTTTCCAGTTAAAGAAAAAGGGCATTCGTTTTAAAATCGAATCTCGGTTTTTACCGGATATGCGCACGGTTTGGGTCGACGCCAATGACAAGGATAAGTTGGACGAAGCCGATGTTGCCTATTTGGACGCCATGCAGATCATTTGCCATCACCTGACCAAGATTTTGGACAAACACGTTGTCGATTTTTGCGGTTTGGACGAAACCAAGTTCCTTCTCGATCAGATGGAGACCCATTACGAGGATTTAATTAAAGAGGTCTACCAGACCGTCTCCATACATACGGTTGCGCAAATTCTCGAAAATCTCGTCAAAGAAGAGATACCGATCCGGAATTTAAAAACAATCATGGAAAGCATCGTCGAATGGGGGCAGAAAGAAGAGGATGTGGCACAGCTCACGGAATACGTGCGAGCCGATTTGAAGCACTGGATCTGTTACAAATACGCCGATAGCGGACAGGTCATCAACGCATTGATGTTGGAACCCGAATTGGAAAATATTTTCCGGGAGAATATGCGCCGCACGCCGTCAGGAGTGTTTATTGAACTGCCGCCTGATCTTAAAAAAGGATTCCAGCAATATGTTAAAACCAAGAATACCCGCGCCACCCAAAAACTGGTTGTCATTACCTCCGATGACATACGTCGGCATGTGCGCGCCATGATTGAAGCCGAAACACCCAATCTGCCGGTCATGGCATATAAAGAGCTCATTGCCAGCGCTAAAATACGGACCGTTGAAAGAATCGGCCTGAAAAATATTACCGAACCACCAGCCCCCCGAAAAGTGGCTCTAAAACCCAAGCCCCTGAAGGTTGTCAAAAATGGTTAAAAAAGCTTCGACTGTCTTATTCCTTATCGGCTGTCTGTGTCTGTCACCATGGCCTGCAAAGGCGGCGGAAATTAAGTGGCCCAAGAAAAAGTACAACCACATATCCGAAGAACAACCCGTTGATGAGTTTCTCAGAAACTTTTTCAGCAATATGAATATGTCGGTCTCAATAAGCCCCAAACTGGCAGAGCATCGGGTCAGCGGAAAATTCGAGGCTACCACCGAAAAAGTGTTTGAGCAAATCGCCGGTGCCTTCAGCCTGATTTGGTATTATGACGGACAGGTCGTCTATATTTATCCGGCCAACGAAGCAAAGTCGAAGCTTTTGGAGCTGCGCAGATTATCGGTACGCAACATCGAACAAAAACTTGACCGCATGAATATTATCGATCAGCGATTTCCACCCAAATACCATTACAATGATAAAATGATTTATGTTTCCGGACCGGAGTATTATGTGTCGCTGATTGAAGAGACCGTTCGCATATTGGAAGAAAAAAATCAAGAGGGCCCCAATAACCAGAAGAGTAGTGAACCGGAACTGGTGATGAATGCCAGGGTCAACGTGACCGCCGAAATGGCTGAGGTCCGCTCGGGCCCCGGCATGCACCATTCGGTACGGTGCCAGGAAAAGGAGGGTACGGTTTTGATCATTTTGGCCGAGACGGACGAATGGCTGTATGTGCGCATGCCTTCTGGCGGCGCCGGGTGGGTTCCGGCAAGCGCCACAGCTCGATCGGTCGATTGCGGGGCCGGGTGCAAAGATGACCCGCCGATGAAAACATTAACCGACGGGATCGGAATCCAGAAATCAATGCAGCCAAAGGCGCAAGAGTGGTATGAAACACCCTTTGAGTTTTTGCAGCCTGCGGAAACTCACTAGGATTTACCCCATCGCTGCAAATTTATGCAACTAGCGGGGTTTCCAATAAAATTTTTTCATTGGACAATGGATTTGGCAATCTCTTGGGTTTTTAAAGACGGCCTGATGCCGAAAATAAGTGACAGCTTGTTTTTGCACAACTTATATACTTCTTTGGCCTGGGAATGGTCGCCTGCCGCAATGTGGCATTTGATCAGGCGCTGATAGAGGTATTCAGAGTCCGGATAAATGTCCAGCCCCTTGCGATAGTATTTGATCCCATTGTCCCAATC
>JASFKE010000287.1:0-5896 GCA_050118795.1 Desulfobacteraceae bacterium
AGTGTTGTCTCCATATTCTAAATTGTCGCCCCAGGGTGTGGTCGTCGTCTATCCCGGCTTTGGAATATCCACCGCCGAGGTCTTTAAAAACCTCAATTTGGCATTGACAAAATGTGAAAAACACCTTAGGTATTTCCCCTTTGAGCAAGGTAAAGTTGATATGGCCGATTATCTCTGCAACGATTTGGAGACAGTGGCGGCCCATCAATTTCCGGTCATTGAACAAATTAAAAAAGAGTTGCTGCGTCATGGCGCTAAAGGCGCCTCGATGACGGGCAGCGGGTCAGCAGTGTTTGGATTGTTTTCAGATGTATCGGCCGCCCGAAAAGCAGCCGAAGATATGGTGAGACCTTCTCAATGGCGGGTTTATGCTACACAGTTAATTTGTTGAAACCATAAATGGCGCTGTACGTCATTTAAAATTTTTCTGTTGGGGCGTCGTCAAGTGGCAAGACACAGGATTTTGGTTCCTGCATTCGGAGGTTCGAATCCTCCCGCCCCAGCCATTCTATCATGTCGCGAAAGGGGTAGGTAGCAGCCGTGGCGAGAACGCTCAATGATTTCTGGATATTTGCTGGCAACTCTAATCCTGAATTGGCCGAAAAAATTTGTGACTTCCTGGAAATGCCCATTGGCGGCGCACAGCTGTCTACGTTCAGCGATGGCGAGATCCAGATCGAGATCAAGGATAACGTCCGGATGAAGGACGTTTTCATCATTCAATCCACCTGCGATCCCGTGAACAAAAACCTCATGGAGTTATTGCTGATGATCGATGCCTTGAAACGGGCATCGGCCAGCTGCATTACCGCTGTTATTCCCTATTACGGCTATGCCCGTCAGGATAAAAAAGTGGCGCCCAGAGTGCCCATCAGCGCCAAACTGGTGGCCGATATGATCACTTTGGCCGGTGCCACCCGCATGATTACCATGGATCTGCACGCAGGCCAGATTCAGGGCTTTTTCAATATCCCGGTGGATAACCTCTATGCCGCACCCGTTCTGCTGGAGTATATGCGTCAACATTTCCTTAACGATATCGTCATCGTCTCCCCGGATGCCGGGGGCGTGGAGCGCGCGCGCGCATTTGCCAAAAGGCTGCAGGCCGATCTGGCCATCGTGGACAAGCGCCGCAGCGCACCCAATGAAGCCAAAGCCATGGCCGTCATCGGAGACGTTGAGGGAAAGACAGCCATTATTCTCGATGATATGACCGATACCGCCGGCACGTTGACAGAGGCCGCTGGTGTCTTGATGGAGCAAGGCGCCAAAGAGGTCCATGCATGCTGTGCGCATCCGGTGCTCTCCGGACCGGCATTGGAGCGCATTGAAAACTCTGCACTGCAAAGTTTAGTGGTCACCGATACCATCCCACTGAAACCCCAAGCGGCCAGGTCAGAGAAAATCAAAGTGCTCTCCATCTCACGGCTGGTGGGAGAGGCCATTATTCGAAGCTATCGGGGCGATTCGGTGACATCATTGTTTGTATAATATTAAGGAGGGATTTTTCTTGAATAACATCGAGCTAACTGCTGAAACCCGAAAAACTAAAGGCAACAGTCCGGCCCGGGCACTGCGCCGCGCCGGACGAGTTCCCGCGATTTTATATGGACGGGATACCGACTCCGTGATGCTCTCCATCGGTGCGAACGATATGGAGACAGTTATGAAAGAGGGCAGTGTCGGGCAGTCCATTTTCAATTTGGCCATTGACGGCGGGAAAAATACCCGTGCGGCGATGATCAAAGAACTTCAGACCGACCCGCTCAGCCAGAATCTTCTGCACATTGACTTCTACGAGGTCAGCATGGATCGCAAATTGAAGGTTAATGTGCCGGTCACCACCACAGGTAAAAGCGTTGGTGTCGAATTGGGCGGCATGCTGCAAATTATCCGCCGTGAACTGGAAGTATTCTGCTTGCCGAACGCCATTCCCCAGGAGATCACCATCGATATCACCGATCTTGATATCGGTAATTCCGTACATGTGGAGGACATCACCCTCGAAGGGGATGTGGAGATACCGCACGATGTCAATTTTACCGTTTTAACCGTTCTGAGTCCGAAAGCGGCTGAAGCGGAAGAAGTTGAAGAAGAGATTGAAGAGCTGGCTGAAGGTGAAGAGGCTGCCGAGGCCAAGGAGAGTACCGAAGAGTAGTTTTTTACACTGTCAATTTAAGTGTGGTTAAAAACATGCCGGAGCAAAGGCTTTATTTAGTGGCCGGGTTGGGAAATCCCGGCCCGAGCTATGCCCACACCCGTCACAACGCTGGCTTCCTGGTGATCGATGCGTTGGGGGACAGATTCCAAATCCCCGTTAAGCGCACCAAATTTAATGTTATCTACGGTCGTGGCACCATTAAAGGGGTGGATGTATTATTGGCCAAACCGCAGGCTTTTATGAATCGCAGCGGTCCCCCCTTACGCCAATTGGCCGACTATTTTAGGATTCAACGCGAGGCGGTGGTCATTGTTCATGACGATATCGACCTGGCATTCCACAGATTAAAAATAAAAGAGAAAGGGGGAGATGGCGGACACAAAGGGATAAGATCATTGATCCAAGCCTTAGGTGGAGACCAATTTGCCCGATTACGCGTGGGCGTCGGCAGATCGCAAACCAGGGACGATGTGGTCAATCATGTGCTGGGACAATTCAGCCGTGACGAACACTCGGCACTGGAAGAGACTCTTCAAAAGGCAACCGAAGCGATTGAAACGATCTTATCCAGGGGCACAAAAGAAGGGATGAACCGATACAATGCAAGCCCACGCTAACATATATATGGAGGACTAAATGGAAGCAGTAATAAATAATATTCCGTTGATCTGTACCCTGGTGGGAGTGACTGGCGTTCTTTTTTCAGTCATTCTGGCCGGTATCGTCAAGGCCGCTCCTGCGGGCGACGATAAAATGCAGTCCATCGCCAACGCCATCAAAGAGGGTGCTGTCGCCTATCTGAACCGTCAGATGAAAAGCATGGGCATCGCTGGTATCATAATCTTCGCCATCATCTTTGCAACCATGGGCATGAAAACCGCCATGGGTTTTCTACTTGGCGCGGTGGCTTCTTTTCTGGCCGGCTATATCGGCATGCGCGTCTCCGTTCTGGCCAACGTAAGAACCGCGGAAGCAGCCAAAAAAGGTATGAGTGCCGGTCTGTCTATGGCATTCAAAGGCGGCAGCGTTACCGGCATGATCGTTGCCGGTCTGGCCCTGACCGCAGTGGCCGGATTTTATACCATTTTAATTAAATCCGGGGTCTCTACGAGAGACGCAGTGGTTGCCCTGGTTGCCTTGGGATTTGGCGGCAGCTTGATCTCCATCTTCGCTCGTCTGGGCGGCGGTATCTTTACCAAAGGGGCCGACGTCGGCGCCGATCTCGTGGGTAAAGTCGAAGCCGGTATCCCCGAAGACGATCCACGTAACCCGGCCACCATCGCCGATAATGTGGGCGACAATGTGGGCGACTGCGCCGGTATGGCCGCCGACCTTTTTGAGACCTATGCGGTAACCGCTGTGGCAGCCATGCTTATCGGCAACCTGCTTTTCCCCAAAATCGCCATGGCTACCGAGTTTCCGCTGGTTCTCGGCGCCATTTCCATTATCGCCTCTATGATCGCTGTTTTCTTTGTTCGCCTGGGAAGCGGCGGATACATCATGGGCGCTCTTTACAAAGGTATGTTCGGCTCAGCGATTCTGGCGGCGATCGCCTTCTACTACGCCTGCCTGAAGTTTATGACCGGCCTTGGCGACATCACTGCCATGAATATCTACTACTGCTCTCTTATCGGTTTGGCGCTAACGGTTGTTATCGTTATTATCACCGAGTACTACACCGGCATTTATAAACCGGTCAAAGACATTGCAGAAGCCTCTACTACCGGCCACGGCACCAACATCATCTCCGGTCTGGCCGTATCCATGCAAGCCACTGCCGCTCCGGTTATCGCCATCTGTATCGCTATTTTGCTGGCTTACAACTTCGCCGGTCTTTACGGTATCGCCATGGCCGCTATGTCCATGCTCTCAATGACCGGTATGGTTATCGCCATTGACGCCTACGGCCCCATCACCGACAACGCCGGTGGTATTGCCGAAATGGCTGAAATGGATGAATCCGTACGCGCCGTCACCGATCCTCTGGATGCAGTGGGCAACACCACCAAGGCTGTGACCAAAGGATACGCCATCGGTTCAGCCGGTCTGGCCGCTCTGGTGCTTTTTGCCGCCTACGTGATGGAATTCCAACTTCATGATGAGTCTGGCACTGGAGAGGTGCTGGCATTCGATCTTTCCGACGTGAAGGTCATCGTCGGGCTGTTTATCGGCGGTTTGCTGCCGTATCTGTTTGCTTCCATCGCTATGAAAGCCGTTGGCAATGCCGGTGGTGCGGTTGTTGACGAAGTCCGTCGCCAGTTCCGCGAGATTCCGGGCATCATGGAAGGCACTGCCAAACCGGATTACGGTGCATGTGTGGATATCGTGACCAAGTTCGCCCTCAAAGAGATGCTGGTTCCGGCCCTTTTGCCGGTCGTTGCCCCGCTCATCGTGGGTTTCTTGCTGGGCAAAATCGCCCTCGGCGGGCTGCTGATCGGTTCCATCGTAACCGGCGTGTTCGTGGCGCTCTCCATGACCACCGGTGGCGCTGCCTGGGACAATGCCAAGAAATACATTGAAGACGGTCACTTGGGTGGCAAGGGCTCGGATGCCCACAAAGCTGCCGTTACCGGTGACACCGTAGGCGACCCGTACAAAGATACAGCCGGTCCCGCGGTAAACCCCATGATTAAGATCCTCAATGTTGTGGCCTTGCTCATGGTGCCGTTCTTGTAGTCGAAAAAACTGACGCCTGCCGGGCAGGCGTGGGATGTACTTGGATCGGCCCCCCCTTGGGGGGCCGATCCTTTTTTGTTGCATGTTAATGGTGAGAATGCTATATTTAACGTCTATTTTGGGGCGCTTGCGCACATCTAAATTGCACAACTGTGGTGCTGTTATGACAGACAACGAAGGTGAAGATAAAATAGTTAATGCCAACGCCAAGGCCAAGCGATTCAAGGTCGGTGATCTTGCAGTATACCCCGCTCATGGGGTAGGCCGCATAGAAGCCATCGAGACCAAAGTCGTCAATGGCGAAGAGCATGATTTTTATATCATGAAAGTGCTTGAGAACGGCATGGTCATTATGATTCCGACGTGGAACGTTGAGTCGGTCGGATTGAGGGATGTGATCAGCAAAAAAGAGGTCCCCAAAATCATCGATGTGATTAAGTCGAAACGGGAACTCACCATCGACAACCAGACCTGGAACCGTCGCTATCGTGAATACATGGACAAAATCAAGACCGGTTCCCTTTACGAAGTGGCTGAGGTGTTTCGCGACTTGTCCTTGCTCAAATTTACCAAGGATCTCTCTTTTGGAGAGCGCAAACTCTATGATACGGCACACACGCTATTGATCAAAGAGCTTTCCACCGCCAAAAACAGCGATGAGAAGACGGTCACAAAGGAGATAGAAGCGCTTTTCGGCTCCATTAAAAAAGAAGAGTAACACCTCTGACCCATGGCACCGCCAGACCTGCTAACGCTCAGGGAGCTCACAGTCGAGCCGGCAGATGCCGGCTTTCGCCTGGACGCTTACGTGGCCAGCCAATTGCCTGATATTACTCGCTCATATGCGGCGCTTCTTATACGTCAGGGCGCAATTCAAGTGGACGGCGCCCCTTCCAAATCCAGCCACAAAATCAAAATTCAAGAGCATATCACCATCCGTATTCCGGCTCCCGAACCGGTGGATTTGGTCCCTGAACCCATGGCGTTGGATATTATTTTTGAAGACCGCCATCTCATCGTCATCAACAAACCAGCCGGCCTGGTCGTCCACCCAGCCGC
>JASFKE010000288.1:0-5880 GCA_050118795.1 Desulfobacteraceae bacterium
CGATGAAAGATCGGGCAATGTATTCAGGTCGAATCCCCACAATTGGGTGTTGGCCAATACACGCACCACAATCGTTTCAAGTGCATTGCCATTTGCAGGACCTAAAACGTCCCAGGCATTATAGAAGTCCCAGGCATTCTGAAAAAATTCCAATACCTCAAGATCATCGCAGACCCAGTAACTGCCCTGGGTCCGATGTGCCTCCAACCGGCCTTGGCTAAAGCGCTCTCCTTTGTAGTAAACCATAAGCGCTGCCAGCGAAAAGCTAAGTATGGTAGGGGATGTTTGCATCTTGGCTGCATAGTCTATGATGGAAGGAAGGCAGCGGGTTTTAAATTTAGATACGCTGTTCAGCGCAATATCCGACCATTGATGGTGGATGTAGGGGTTTTGAAATCGTTCGAGCACGCTTTCGGCAAATGCGCGTTTTTCCGGCTCCGGCATGGGCAGCACCGGCAGGATCTCTTCAAAAAGGCCCCGGCGTAAAAACCAACTTACAGTCTTATCTTCCAACGCAGATTTTACGGTGTCCAAGCCATAAAGAAAGGCTGCGGCAAAGGTCATGGTGTGGGCGCCGTTGAGAACACGCACTTTGCGTTCCCTGTAAGGTTTAAGGTCGTCGGTCCAGATAACATTGAGACCGATTTGCGCCAAGGGAAATTCTTCTTGAAACCGCCTGTCGCCTTCAATCACCCACAGGTGGAAAATTTCGCCGGTATTGACCAAGCGATCCCGATAACCCAAGGTGCGGCCAAGATGATCCATATCATCCTTGGGGTATCCGGTGACGATGCGATCCACCAGGGTATTGAAAAAGTGGTTGTGTCGCTGCACCCAGTCCACAAACCCTTCGGGCAGTTGCCATTGCCGTGCCAGGCGAAGAACAATCTCACGCAGGTTGCTGCCGTTTCGATCGATCAGCTCGCAAGGAAAGATCAGCAGACCTTTGCCGGGATCCGCCTGGAAGTGGGTGAAGCGCTGATGTAAAAACGCAGTCAACTTGGCCGGAAAGGAGACTTGGGCTCGGTCCGGGGTAAATGGCTCATCGTTGTAGACGATACCGGCTTCGGTGGTGTTCGAGACAACGATGCGCAGGTCCGGGTTTTCGGCGCACTTTAAAAACTGCGGCCATTGGGTATATGGATTCAGCCCCCGGCTGATGGATGAAATGATCTCTTTTGATTCCACGTTTTGACCGTCCGACAGACCGCGCAGGATTAATGTGAACAGGCCATCCTGCGTGTTCAAAGTGTCGACAAGGCCGTGCTCGATGGGTTGGACAACCACCACTCTACCGTTGAAAGCCCCCTGTCGATTCATCCGCTCTATCATCCAATCCACAAAAGCCCGTAAAAAATTGCCTTCACCGAACTGAATCACTTTCTCCGGCATGGACTTAAGTGTAGGTGGTGTTACATCCTTTGGTAATTCAGCGTTTTGTCCAAAAAAAGCATTGGTCAGGTCCATGATCTAATCCTTTATTTTAGCTTTCAGATAATTCATTTGGGCTGTGTCATCGGTCGTCGCGGTATTACAATACAGCTTCATTTTTATAGTCTAGCCAAATAAATTATCTAAAAACCTGATTCCTGAGAAATAAGTGACCTTTTGGTTTTCCCAGTTTACTTTCAATTACAAGAGTGGTTTTGTTCCAATTTTGCAATTATCTTTGAAAATTGCTTCTATGGCCCTATCGGGTCCAAAATGAAGTAAAAAATGCTTTGCAAAGCGATGAGCAAGCCCTCATATGCTTTGGTCCAGTGCTCTATGTAGCAGGCAATTGCTTTTCATGCAACGGCAAAAAATACTTTTGCAACTCGTCTGACGTAAAAAAAATTCCCCATGCCATGGCCGCGTTTTAACTCCGACATGGTGGCTCCGATGCCGGACCGGATGTTATATCCCGGTTTTTTTGATGTTCATATGAAAGGTATCCGACAATCTTAAAAGAGAACCGCGAAGGCAAAGGGAGGGAGGAGGTATTTACCCCATTGTTGCAAAAGTCTTTAGGGCTTCAGAGTCAAGGCGCCAATGGCGCAGCTGTAGTATAAGCTACCGCAAGCCATTGGCAACGCGGGATCTGGAGTCCTAAAGGCTTTCCCCCTAATAATATAAGATGGGGGTAAAAAAGTTAGCATCAAATAGACCCGATCCTTAAGTTCACCATTGGTTTATTCCTCGAAAGTAGCCCGGATCCTGACTTTGTCTATTATCCATAACGGTTTTCACCCTTTTTGCTACCTTTTTTATGCAACTATGGGGTTTACATTGGTTAAATCGTAATACCCCCTTGCTGAGTCATGAGCCGTGCGTCATGATTAATGTAAAGAGGACTCAGAAAAAGAACTTAGGACCACTTTTATATAGCCCCGGCAAATGCGTATTCTCTGAGCCCTTCGTTCTTTAGGCCTGATTGGCATAGGCACCAAAGTGCACATATGCATTAAGTGATCTGCAGCAACTTTGAGAGTGTTATTGTATCTGAAGTCTTACCCTCACGTGCTTAACAGAGTTGATGCGCGTTCCATCGTCAACATTTGCATAGTGCACATCTGTTTCCAGTGCATCTTGTGTAATTGCGGCACCATTGTATGTGACTGTCTGGTTGGCGTCATCATATGCCAGGCCAGGCACTTGAACACGGTGCGTCTTTACCCGACAATCATCTGTGCTGATGCCTTGCTTCGCCGACAGGTTTTCCCAGCATTCACGGTATGAGCTTTCATCCATGAGAAAAACTCTGACAAAGGCACGGTCGCTTTTTTGGTCAACAGCGAATTTAGCATGCAGCGTATCATAAATTCCGGCCGGGGTATCCATAACGGTAACGGTGTCGGCGATTGCTGTCGAGACGAATAGAACCGAAATAACAACTAAAAATTGGATCAGTTTCATTTTGATCACTCCTTTTTTGTAGGTTTTAACCTTGGAGCCGCTTCATTCTATGGTTATACTTTATATCGGTTCAAGCGATGTTCGATTACAGATCAATATGTAGATGACGATAAGATTACAGTATGAGTTGTGATTTGAAGTTTACTATTTTAATACAATTATGGTTTCAAGATAACCAGATGTCAATGGTAATTGTTTTGAGCCACCCTTTTTTATGAAAAGCTCTAATGGATGCCATGTATCATCCATTTTTTAGCCAAGTATTTTGGTTTATTACTGTCCCATCTGGCAATTGTGCTTTCTCTAATATCGTTGCCCATTCAACCCTGTGAGTTGAATTGTCAGTGTCTTTTGATAGTTCAGTCGTTGCGTATTCATAACAGTTGGCAGGGCCGCCAAGAGATGAATTCCATCCTTCTGGAACGATAAGCGATTGCCCTTCATATCCAACATAATCCGTAGTTTCTATGGTGGTATTATAGTAAACCACTTCACTTGTCTTACCTGCCCATGGTCTACCTAAAAAGCCTGGTTTGGATCTATAGGTGGAAGCGTTGTCTACACCGGGAATTGCAGAAGTTATTTTACATTCACACATTAAATAACCCCTGCCTGTGGACTGTTGCGCAGCTGTAATATAACATTTGTCATTATCCGCATCACTTGTGTTCATTGTTAAGTCGCATTTATAAAAAACAGCTATCATTCCGCCAAAGATGTAATCGGTTGCCCCCATCAGGTTGCATTTATTAAACAATATCCTTGCATTTTTTCCACCATATATAGTGTCTTGTTTTCCTACAAACCTACAGCTTGAGAATATAACTTTATCAGTTCCGTCAACAATTGCCATCGCAGCTGCTCTTTCAACGAATTTTTTGTTCTGAACTGAAGTATCTCTAACAGTTTTTGGTCTTTCGCCACCTTTGTTAGTCGGTCCTGGTTCTACAATATCACAAGCTTCTTTTGCTGAAACATAGCTGTTAAATGAATTCTCAAAAATAATGCCACTGGCCTGAAACCCATTCGCCTTTACAACAACTGTAGCATTCCAATATGAACCTTTAGTTGAACCTGATCCTGGATTATCATATGAAAGATAACCGTTTTGCTTGTTGACCTCAAGCTCTTTTTGGCAATGCTTTGTATCGCTTCCCATACTATAGTAATTACATCCATGGCCATAATAGGATGTAATTCTAACAGCATTTTTATCAATGCCAACGCCTTTTTTATTTAGTGCAATGCTAGGTCTTTGAGCTTTATTGACTATAGTAACATTTTGTTCATCAACGACAACCATTTCTTCATAATTTCCAGGCCTGATCTCTATTGTAACCCTTTCATTGTTTGGTCTTTCCATGCATGACACTGCATACAAGGCCCGGTTTATGGTTTTGTAATCATTTTCATGATTGCCTACCGTGATAACCTGTGCATATTTTACGATTGGTTTTACTTCGATTTTTTTAACATACGTTTTGGCATCAAAGACGATGTTCAGGTATCCAGCTTCGCCATTGTAGTTGCAGGATGTGCTCTCTACGAGTGACGTGGATTTAGAAGATGTCTCAAATTTGATTTCGCCAATTGTACCGGCCGCAGAATATACATATGAAATAATCACGTTGCTGTTGCCTGTAACAGGTACCTTAACTGTTGAACCTGCGACGCCTAATAAATATGATCTGCTCTTTTTTATTGCATCTAGCAACAAGCCGTTATAGGCTCCAAAATCACACTTTTCTGATGTAAATGATTTATTGGAAAAATTCCATATGGAAGATAGTTCAAACCCTATAGTTTTATCGGCTTTATTTCCTTCAACGACCAAATTGGAAGTTAATTTCTGCGCATATTTTGATTTAGTATATATGTCAATCGAATATGTTCCCTGTCTCAATTGAATATGTTCTATTCCTGTAAATTCGTACGCGTAAGCTTCTTCATGCAAATTATTGAAAACCAGTTTTGCAGCATCCGTTTCTTCAGATGATAGTTTTTCCAATTCTAAGTTGATATTATATACGGGCTTTGCTGTAAAGTATAGATCCATTACAGCATTCTCAGTTGGTGCTTCATAAGCGCTAATTGCTAATTTGTAGTCATTTACGCCAATAGCTTTAACTTCGTGTTTTACCCCCTGCTCTAAATCAATTGAAAAAGAATCGCCATCGATTACCATTTCAGGCTTGAACACTTTGTCCTGTGGGGGATTAAATTCCAATTTTAAAGATTCCAAGGCATCTGCCGGCAGACCACTAATTTTACCACCAATGGTCACAAGAGCGACTTTCTTAACGGATATATCAATCTGTTTGTAACCAGATAAAGTTACACTTGATTCTGAATCAATCGCGCAGCCTTTTGCATTGGCCAAACCAATGGAAAATTGCATACCTTTGGTATATACCGGCAAACTGACATGATATTTTGAATTTGATATACTTGAAGTATATTCAACACCTGTTGCATCATTGGTAAACACTACAGTCGTACCCTCAGGCAAATCTACTTCTGATGTGATATTTCCAAATATCTCTTCGGTTGTTGAATTTTCCCTTGTGATTCTATAGTACCTTGGCTTCCCATTTAGTTCTGAGTCTGAAATTTTGTAAGTTCCGGCTTCCGGGGCAACAAATGTTACCTGGGTACCGCTGACTGATCCAGCAAACGAATAGGTATTCTGTGCATTTTTAAAAATTACGGCATCATCAGCATTGTCAAACTTCACATATACATTTACCACATCATTTTGTTCCAATTTTATATTAAAATGGCCTGCATTTTTTGAACCATTTAAATAAAGGCAACCATATAAATCAGGAGCATCACCGATTTCATTAAGTTTAACATTTTCATCATATCGGGTAACAAGGGTATTGGATGTCCTTAGCAGATTGTTTGTTTTTATTGCCGACCAGCTTAAGTCTCCGACGGTAAAACTCATTGGAAAAGTAACAGCGTTAGACCCAGGTTCTATAT